>CAMYOI010000028.1 GCA_947259955.1 uncultured Gammaproteobacteria bacterium | reverse complement strand
GAGCGCTTGTGAACATTGTATATCACTGGGTTAGTTGAGTATATGCATGTCCGAGCGCATTGCCTGGGCTGCGCCGTTGTCAATGTCGCCAAAGAACTAAGCGTAAACCTGATAGTATTCGGACGCAGGGTGTCGATGATGTGCAGGACGGGGTATGCTTTTGAGGCAATCCGGAGGTCGCTGAGCATGCGTTCACTCCGCGAGACCGCATGGTCGTTTTCGCAGCCGCTTGAATGCTTCGCCGTTATAAGGAGAAAAGCCGTATGAACAGCATCAATAACGAGGCACCGGTTATGGCACTCCGGGCTGACCCGGTCTGCTCGGCCTATGACCTGGACGCGGGACCCGGGCGCCACCGAATCGGGCTCATTGCCCTTGCGAGTGATTATGCGTCCGAACGTGATTTCATGAACATGCGCCCGAGCGATGAGGTCGCCGTTTTTGTCTCCCGCATTCGCAATGTCAATCCCTGCACCGTCGACAACTTGCGCACCATGGCGCCGAAGCTCGGCGACGCCGTCTCGCTCATCATCCCGGAAGGGCGCCTGGACGCCGTGGCATACAGCTGTACGTCCGGCACCGTGGTGATCGGCTACGAGGCGATAGCCGCCGGCATCCGCGCAGTTCGCCCGGCCATCCCGGTTGCCACACCAATCACCGCAGGGCTCGAGGGTTTAGCCCGCTTCGAAGCGCGCAAGATCGCCGTGCTCACGCCCTATATCGACGGCGTCAACGGGCCTATGGTGCGCTATATACAGGACAGGGGCCTCGATGTGGTGGCGCTGACAAGCTTTCTCGTTGCCGACGACAATGTCATGGCGCGCATCCCACCGCAGGCGATCTACGAAGCCGCCCTGGAGGCGGACAGGCCTGAGGCGGATGCGCTATTTATTTCATGCACGGCGCTGCGTGCGGTCGATGTGGTTGAACGCATCGAACAAGTGCTGGACAAACCGGTGATCACTGCCAACCAGGCGCTCTTTTGGCAGGCGTTGCGGGCCGCGGGTTACCATGCCCCGGTGCAAGGCTACGGCCGACTTCTCAGATTGCCAACGTAGAAGCAGTGCCAACTTACCCGTCTCACGGCCCGGGGTGCGCATCGTAGGCGTCTCAAAAGATGATGCACAGAACGAAGTCGACCGGCTTGTTTCGGAGGAACGAATAACCATAGTGCCGCCTTTCGATCATCACGACAGCATTGCTGGTCAGGGTACGGTTGCAATGTCGATATGGAATTGCATCGTCGCTTCATTTCCGGGGAAGGTGTAGATGTACCCAGCGGATCTAAATGAACATGCCTAAAATCACGATTCTTAACGAAACAGATTTGCGCCAAGTGGTTTGGCTCGATCTGGATGCGGTCGATTGCATCGAATCCGCCTTCACGGTTCTGGCGAGCGGTAAAGTGGTTATGCCGCCGATTCTGTCCATGGCCATTGCGGAATACAATGGTGAAGTCGATGTGAAGACCGCGTATGTACCGGGCATCGACAGCTTCGCAATTAAGATGTCGCCGGGATTTTTCGACAATCCCAAGCTTGGACTGCCCAGCACATCGGGTTTGATGATCCTATTTTCGGCGCGCACCGGCATGGTCGAGGCGCTGTTGCTCGATAACGGTTATCTCACCGACGTACGCACGGCCGCCGCCGGTGCCGTGGCCGCGCAACATCTATCGCGACCTGGCGCTGAACGCGCCTGCATTATCGGCGCTGGAACCCAAGGTCGTTTGCAGCTTAAAGCGTTGTGCCTGGTGCGGCCGATCAAATACGCCGTAATCTGGGCCCGCGATGCCGACAAAGCCGCATCGGCGGCACGTGAGTTGAGCGCCGAACTCGACATTACCGTCGGCGTTGCGAATAACGCCGCGGATGCAGTGAGGTCCGTGGACATCGTCGTAACCACGACGCCGTCGGCGACACCGCTGGTGAACGCCGAATGGCTTATCCCCGGACAGCACATCACGGCCATGGGTTCCGATCAACCCCACAAGAATGAACTTGCACCAGCCTGTCTCACGCGCGCCGATCTGTACGTGCCCGACAGAAGATCTCAGACGGAAAAATTGGGTGAACTGCATCATGCGCTGGTTGCCGGCCTTATCGCTGACGATGCGGTATTTCCTGAATTGGGTGATATCGTTGCAGGAAATGCTCCGGGCCGGCCCTCGCCCGAGGCCATAACCATTTGCGACCTGACCGGCACGGGATTGCAGGACACGGCTATCGCTACTTTTGCCCGCCAGCGCGCCGAAGCTGCCGGCGCAGGCACCGAGTTTGTCAGTTAGACTCGATAATGAGTCGGCCGATGACAGCTCCCACGCTCCATTTTTCCCGTGACGAATATGCCGCCCGCATAACCAGAACCCGTGACGTCATGGCGGCACGGGAGATTGACCTTGTGATCGTCTCGGACCCATCCAACATGTCTTGGTTAACCGGTTATGACGGTTGGTCGTTCTATGTCCACCAGTGCGTTTTGCTCGGACTCGACGGTGATCCGGTCTGGTTTGGACGCAGCCAGGATGCCAACGGTGCTAAGCGTACCTGCTTCATGCACCACGACGATATCATCGGCTATCCGGATCACTATGTGCAATCCACTGAGCGTCACCCGATGGATTATCTCTCAGAGCGAATTGAAGAACGCGGCTGGGCCAAGGTCCGCATCGGAGTCGAGATGGACAACTACTGGTTCTCCGCGGCCGGTTACGCCTCGCTCCGAAAACATCTGCCCAATGCTGGATTTACCGACGTCACGGGACTGGTGAATTGGCAGCGGGCGGTGAAATCCGAGCAGGAGCTGAGCTACATGCGCACCGCCGCGCGCCTGGTCGAGCGCATGCACCAGCGGATTTTCGACAAGGTCGAACCGGGGATGCGAAAATGCGATCTGGTTGCTGAGATCTACGATGCGTCGCTGCGTTATGACGCTCGCATTGGCGCCGGAGGCGATTATCCGGCGATCGTACCGCTGCTACCGTCGGGCGCCGATGCGGCGGCGCCTCACTTGACTTGGGATGATGAGCAGATGAAGGCCGGTGAAGGCACGTTTTTCGAAATTGCCGGTGTCTATCGCCGTTATCACTGTCCGCTGTCGCGCACGGTGTTTCTCGGTAAGCCGACACGAACCTTCCTCGATGCCGAGAATGCGGTATTAGAGGGTATGGCTTCGGGATTACAGGTGGCAAAGGCCGGTAATGTGTGTGAGGACATTGCGCTTGCCTTCTTCGCTGTCCTAAAGAAATACGGCATTACCAAGGATAATCGTTCAGGCTATTCGATCGGCCTGTCCTATCCGCCGGACTGGGGCGAGCGCACGATGTCACTCAGGCCCGGCGACACAACCGTGCTGAAAAAAAACATGACCTTCCACTTTATGACCGGCCTGTGGATGGAAGACTGGGGCTTTGAGATCACTGAGAGTATTGTCATTGGCGAAACCGGGTCGGAATGCCTCGCAAATGTGCCGCGCGAACTATTTGTTAAGGAATAACCGGACATGAATCCCCACCCGATTTCCCCTGCCATTCCATTCGATGCAGAATGCCCTCATCACGGTTTCCTGCGCCTGCATCACAGCCGCCCTCGGCGATCGTCCGCCGCTGGTTCAATCTGATTGTAAAATCCAGGGAGGATCTTGCTCTGCTGACGACCCTTGAGCAGGGCAAGCCGTTATCCGATGCACGGGGCGAGATCGACTATGCCGCTTCCTTCGTGGAATTCTACGCCGAGGAGGCCAAGCGGCCCAACGTCGAAAGTGTCACGTCCCATCTGCAGAATGCGGAAGTGGAGGTTTGGCGCGAGGGTTCGCGGCCCGGGATGGAGGCCTTCATGGGCCTCGGATATGTCTGCCGTGACTGGGCGTAATGAAACTCAACGGAGGACAAAGTATGTTTAACAACGACCAGCTCGACCAGTGGGACCGCGAGAACTTCTTCCATCCATCCACCCATCTCGCCCAGCACACGCGCGGAGAGAGCCCAAACCGGATCGTCACCGGCGGTTCCGGCGTGTTCATCGAGGACAGCGACGGCAACCGTTTGCTTGACGCTTTTGCCGGACTCTACTGCGTAAACGTGGGTTATGGTCGGCAGGAGATTGCCGAGGCGATCTCGGCCCAGGCGAAGAAACTCGCCTACTATCACGCCTATGTCGGGCACGGCACGGAAGCCTCCATTACGCTCGCCAAAATGATCCTCGACCGTGCACCGAAGAATATGTCAAAAGTTTACTTCGGTTTGGGCGGTTCGGACGCCAACGAGACCATTATCAAGCTCGCCTGGTTCTACAACAATATTCTCCGGCGACCGGAAAGAAAGAAGATTACCTCGCGCTGGCGTGGCTATCATGGTTCGGGTCTCGTGACCGGATCTCTCACTGGACTGGAGGTGTTTCACAAGAAATTCGATCTCCCGCTCGAGCGTATCTTGCACACCGAGGCTCCCTACTATTTCCGCCGCCCGGAACTCTCCATGAGCGAAGCGGAATTCGTAGTTTATTGTGCAAATGAGCTGGAAAAACTTATCGAGCGTGAAGGCGCTGATACCATCGCCGCCTTCATCGGCGAACCGGTCCTGGGTACGGGCGGTATCGTGCCGCCGCCGTCGGGTTACTGGGAGGCAATCCAGAAAGTGCTCAAAAAGCATGAAATACTGCTGATCGCTGACGAGGTTGTCACCGGCTTCGGTCGTTTGGGCACGATGTTCGGCTCCGAGCACTACGCAATCGAGCCCGACTTTATCACCATTGCCAAGGGTCTGACATCGGCTTATGCGCCGCTTTCCGGCTCTATCATTTCCGAGCGTGTTTGGCGGGTGCTGGAACAGGGCACCGATGAATTCGGTCCGATCGGCCATGGCTGGACTTATTCCGCACATCCTATCGGTGCCGCGGCTGGTATAGCCAATCTGGAGCTGGTTGACTCGCTCAGCCTTGTGCAGAATGCCCGCGAAACGGGTGCTTACCTGAACGAGACCATGAAGCAGGCGCTCGGTGGACACCGTCATGTCGGCGAAGTACGCGGGGAAGGGCTTCTTTGCGCCATCGAGTTCGTCGAAGACAGAGAGACCCGCACCTATTTCGATCCGGCAAAGAAAACGGGGCCGCGAACCGCGGCGGCACTGTTAAAACTTGGCGTCATCGCCCGAGCTATGCCACAGGGCGACATTCTCGGCTTCGCACCGCCTCTGTGCCTGACGCGCGCGGAAGCGGATACAGTAGTAGAGAAGACGAAAGAAGCGGTTGACGAGACCTTCGCAGTGGGATAACGCATCTCACAATTATCGGTATACGGGACGCAACGGACAAAGGCAGGCGTGATTTAAAATCGTTGCTTGTGCTGTGGTCTTCGTCTACACGCCGATGGTCGGAGCGGAGGGATCCTATCGATGTCGCTAGATCAACCGTTGAGACGTACCGGCCGCGATTCGAGGTACTGTTTTTTCTGGTGAGTGGATTGCCCAACCATGGATTCCGCCGTTTGAGTCCGACGACAGCTTGGATGAGCTCTTGAGATGAACCCTTACTAAATCGGCCCACTCGTCGTCCGCTCGAGTTTGGGTTTGGTAACCAGTTCAAAGGCAGCCCGCAGTGCCACCGCGACAATAATCAGGCCGCCACCGATTACCGTCCAGATCGACGGGGTCTCGCCAATGAACAGCCAAACCCAAACCGGGCCCAGTGAAAATTCCAGCAGCATTATCAGTGTGACTTCCGCGGCGGCCAGATGCCGCGATGCAATAATAAACATCCAATTTACAAACCCGGACAGGCAACCGCCCCAGAACAGGCAAAGAAAAATGTCTCGCGGAGGTATATTGATATCCCCCATTTTCACCAGCGCAGAAATCGCGACGACAATAACTGACGACAGCAGCAGAACCGGCAGCATGTCGGTCTGGCGCTTGTAGCGCACGATGACGGCGAACAGGGCAAAACTGACCGCAGTCAACACCGCCATCGCATTGCCGAACCCGGTGCCGACACTGAGTCCGCGTACAACCATAATTCCCAGACCGACGGCGGCGCCAACCATGGCGACCAAAGTCGCACGGCGCAACTTCTCGCCAAGAAACAATCGCGCAAACAACGCGGTAAAAAATGGTATGGCACCGAGAATAAACAGCGCATTCGCAACCGATGTGTGGGCCAGCGCCTGAACAAAACTAATACCGGCGACGGATACCATCGCGCCGGCGAGCAGGCCTAATCCGCCGATACCGGTCATCGTACGCAACTTCCCACCTCGATTGTTGAAGCCGATGATGACAATAACCGCGCCGAGCAAGCCGATTGCACGGTAGAAACTGACCTGCCATGGGTCGGCGAACTCGATGTTTCGCTGTACCAGGCCGCCAAAACTGATCACCACCGAACCCACTACCATCAGCATCATCGCATAACCGCGCCGCGAATCTATCGCGTGAGGAAATGAGGTGCCTATCGCCATCGGCCGAGTGTGCACGTCATGTACAGTGGGGGCAAACACTGATTTATTTCGCAGATTTATGCCCTGGTGAGTAGGAATAGTCGGCCGCCAAGTGTGAGCAGACCGTAGACCCGAGTACGCTGGAGGAGAAAAGGACCGACCTGCTTTCCACTCACGTTCCACAGAAGGGATAAAGTGAGCCAACGAACTGAACAAAAATCACGTAGAAAACCGCTATAAAACAGTAGCTTATGAATCTTGTGATGGTTAGTGATGTTGTTGCGCGCTGGTGCCGAGGCGAGGACTTTGCCCCCCGCTGACTTGCCTGACCGAACTGTTCGGGCTGTTTGGCCAATTTGAACGCGCGGAGAGCATCACGCGGACGTTATAAAATCTTTTAAAATCATAGATTTGCGATCGTTTTAGAGAATTTCTGGAGCTGAGGGATCCGGTCGCATACTCTTGGGTGCGCAAATCTCCCCGGCCCAAGATAACGAAGCGCGATAAGACTTTGTTCCGCTGCGTCCGAAAGTGACAACATCCGCATCAGCTTTCACCACAATGGGTCCATTTGGATTCGGTTTCGCGTTGACCAAATTTTAGCCGCACCCGATAGCTGAGCCAAACCAGCGCCTTGTTGACATTGGTGACAGTTCAATAACCGTCGCCGGTCCGCTTTTCCGGACTTCACGTGTATTGGAGCTCCAGGGTGGGCTAGTACACTTTGTACCTTGTATTGATCGCCACTAGTCGTCAGAATAATATCTACACATGGATGTGACCTCGAGATGCCAGCCGGCGTCTAAACGGATGTTGATTGAATAATGGATGAGTTGTATCAACCTTTGTGGCAGGAAGGCGGTAAGCAAGTCGGCGACTTGGATCCGCTGGGCAGTGGATCGGTTCGATACATGAAATTTCGCGAAATAGGATTTGAATCTGCACCAGCATGTCGTGCCATTCTTGGGCGCATTCGCTGGCGTTACACATGAATCTATGGGGCTTGATCCCATTTAAGGAGAGTTGACTATGTTAAAAATTGGCAGTTTTAAACCCGCGTTAAAAGTGGTAACCCTGGCCGCAGTCGTAATCGGTGCGGGCTGTGCAACCGCCAAGCCCGAGAAAGCCGAAATGGCCGCACCCGCCGAGCCCGCGATGAAGGTCGTGATGAAGGAGGTGGCGTTAGATACGACAACGTTGTTTGCCTTCGACAGCGACAAGCTCACAAGCGAGGGCATGGCGGCGGTAGACCGTCTTGTCAGCGACGCGGGCGGCAAAGCGGCCGGACAAATCACCGTGACCGGTCATGCCGATCGAATTGGCAACGATGACTACAACATGAAGCTGTCGGAGCGGCGAGCGAACTCGGTCGCCAGTTACATGGCCGCAAAAGGCGTTCCGTCTGATTCGATTAGTGCATCCGGCAGGGGTGAATCGGAGCCCGTTGTCCTGGAGTGCGCTGATTCGAACTGGAAAGCCCTGGTTGACTGCCTGGCCCCCAACCGTCGTGTTGTGGTGATGTACCCGGTGATGGTCGAAGAAGAGGTCATGATCGAAAATTGAATTGAAGTGATGATAATCATAGCCTGAGAACGGGTCGGTATATAGCCCGCTGTTTTGGCGGGCAGGCCTCGAGGCGGCATTTGATTCGATCACAAACCGGTTCAATGCGAGTTTCAGATCCCGGATCGGCGTGGTGGTTCATCGTCTTTGAGGCCATTTAAAATAGCCGGATACAGCAGCTTGTTGTCGACCGTCCCTTCATGCTGCATCGTCGCCTGCAGGGCATCGATACTGCGAGGGTGCAGGTCGACATCCTTGCTGGCCGGCTGAACCGTCGACCGGTGGTCATCGCATATCCGACGGCGTCTGCCAGGCGCCATGGGTGACCCAGGGACGATGACGACAGGCTCAGTGATGTCGACATCACCGATCAGTAGCGACAAACTTATTGCCTGCCCCGACTGTGACCGGCTGACCCGCAAGCCGGAGCTTCGTCCGCATCAGATTGCCCGATGCCGATACTGCGGCGCTTTGCTGCGCCGCGGGCATGGAGACTCGCTGCAACCCGCCATCGCACTGTCGCTGGCGTCTCTGATTCTTTTTGCGATTGCGAATCTATTTCCGTTTGTTTCCCTTCGTTCCGGCGGTGTGGAGCAGGAAATACGTCTGTCATCGGGCCTTTTCGCCATGGCCGAATCCGGCGTACCACTGCCGGGTCTGGTAGCGATAGGTTTCATCCTCATTGCGCCGATACTTCGGCTGGCGGGATATCTGTATGTGCTGATACCACTGTGGCGGCATACCGAACCTCCCGCCTGGCGTGCGGTGCTGCGACTCGCAAATTTCATGCTGCCGTGGAGTATGCTGGAGATTTATTTACTGTCGGTAGTGGTGGCGTTGGTCAAGATCTCGGAGCTCGGCAGCATCGTTATTGGCGTCTCGTTCTGGTCTTTCGTTCTGCTGGTGGTTACCTCCACCTGGTTGTCGAGTATCACCGACCGCTTCGCGCTGTGGGAACTGGTGGAATTATGGCGGCAAAAGTAAATCGAGGCGGCACCACCGCCGCTCAGGCCGGCGTCGCCGGTTGTGATCAATGCGGTAAACTCACCGCTGACGGTAACAGCCGTTGCCGTCGCTGCGGCGCCCGCGTCTTCTTCCGTAAGCCGCATTCGATTCAGCGCACCTGGGCCTTACTGGTCACTGCCATGCTGCTTTACATCCCTGCGATGACGTTACCGATCATGGATACCAGCATTCTCGGAGAAACCATTGCGAGCACCATCGTGGGGGGCACGATTCTGTTATGGCAAGAAAGCTCCTACGCGGTAGCCATCACCGTGTTCCTGGCGAGTGTTTTCGTACCAGTAGCAAAATTCGCAATAATTCTGCTATTGCTGCTTACCGTTCGCAGCCGGGGTGAGTGGCGCGCCCGGGACCGGGTGGTTCTGCACCGGATCATCGATTTTATCGGCCGCTGGTCGATGCTGGATATTTTCGTCGTTGCCATCCTGGTGGCACTGGTGCAAATGGGCGTGTTCGCCACCATCGTGCCCAACGCCGGCGCCGCCGCATTCGCCGCCTCGGTTGTCGTAACCATGCTGGCCGCGAGATCGTTTGACGTCAGGCTGATCTTCGACCACATGGGAGAAAGGCAATGACGGATCTCGACATACCGGACGGTGTTGGACAGCCCGATATCGTCTCTTCGAGAGGCGGCGGAGTTTCTCTGATTTGGCTGGTGCCCGTATTCGCCCTCCTGCTCGGCGCGGGAATCGCCTGGCAATACTATGACAACCTGGGTCCGATCATTACCATAACCTTCGATTCTGCCGAGGGTGTGATTCCCGACGCCACCAAGGTTCGTTACAAACATGTTGAAATTGGCGACGTGGTCGCCGTAGGCCTCGATCCGGGCGCCGACGAAGTTGTCGTCAGCGCAAGAATCGATAAGGCCGCTCAGCATTTGCTGGGGTCCGAAACGCGATTCTGGATCGTCAAACCGAGGGCGGGCCTGGGCGGAATTTCGGGTATCGGGACCATCCTGAGTGGGACCTATATCGATACCGATCCCGGTGGCGCTGTTGGCACCACCGAGTTCACCGGGCTTGAAGAACCCCCGCTGACGCCGTTGTCCAAGCCCGGGTTGCGGATCGCCATAAAGTCCGAGCTGGCGAGTTCGGTGCGGGTGGGCTCGCCGGTGTACTACCGCAATATCAAGGTGGGTCAGGTAGACGGCCGCACCTTTACCGACAACTTCAGTGTGGTGGAATTCGGTTTGTTCATTCAGCAGGCATATTCAGATTTGATTACCACCAATTCACGTTTCTGGAATGCTGGTGGACTGGACATCAGAATTACGGCGGATGGAGCGGACATACGTTCCCCCTCGCTGGAGTCTCTGCTGGAAGGTGGGATTTCGTTCGACACACCGCTCCATGCCGACGCCGGAGACCAGGTGGGCAACGGAGCGGAATTTACGTTGTATCCCGATCGCGAAAGTGCATTTAAAAGCGGCCTCTATGGAAAGGTGCGTTATCTTTTGTATTTCGATGGATCAGTGCGTGGACTCAACTCCGATGCACCCGTCGAGTTCCTGGGTATACGTGTAGGCGACGTAGTCAGTGTTGATCTTTCATACAATTCTCTTTCCAACGAAGTTTCTATTCCGGTGCTGATCGAGATCGACCCGTGGCTCCTTTTTGGAGAGCGGCTCGATGCCGAAGCGGTGCACCTCAGAATCGCGCAACTGGTGGAGCAGGGCATGAAAGCGCAGCTTAAGAACGCCAATCTTGTGACGGGTCAGCTACTGGTGGAACTCGGCATGTATCCCGGTGAGCAAGTGGCCGAGGTCTCGAACGACGGCGAATTCTACACGCTGCCTACCGTTCCCAATACCATTGCCCAGATATCGCAAGGGATCGAAGGCCTGGTGGCAAAATTCAATTCGCTGGAAATTGAACCAGTGCTTGCCGAAATTCAACAGCTCGCAGCTGAATTGCGCGGTATCACCTCGTCACCGGCGATGAAAGCCCTGCCAGAACGTATCGATCAAGTCGCCAGCGCTTTGGAGGTTCTGATGGAAGGCAAGGCCACCGACATGGCCAGCACCCTTGCTCCGAACGGCGAGTTACACGACCAGCTCGTTGCAGCACTGACCGAACTGCGTAAAATGGCCGACTCGCTGCGACAGCTGTCGGACACTCTGGTGGAAAAACCCAATGCCTTGATTTTCGGCCGAAACAAAACCTCGCCAAACCGAAAGCCGGTAAGGAGCGAATACGATCGTCAATGACTTTTTCGCCGGCACTGTCACGGCTACGTATTCCAGCTGCGAAGCGGCTTTCTGGCCGAATGCGATATGCAATACAGCGTAATAACAGTGGAGCTGGAGTTACCGTGAGCAGAAGTTACTCAAAACACTTTGAAAACGTGCATACTGACTAGTGCGTACTACTCTATACGGTAGATTGCGGATCCAGTTCATAGCAATTGGTGTCAGCGGAAAGCGCTTTTTCATCAATTCGAACATCCGTAAAGCCCTAGAAAATTTCCCTTTTATTAAATATTTCATTGCGGCGTGAAAGTAGTTAACTCCAAGTTTCTTAAAAAGAATCGCATCCGCATCGTAAGGAGTCAGCTTGCCATAAAGCGAGACTAACCTGTTGTAAAGGATCATGGATATCTCGATATCTTCCCGTAAAAAATCAATTACAACTCCATCCGCAAGGCTCCACTGTCTTGAGTGTTGCCGCAGTTCAACCAGAACCTCAGGAATTCTACCTGCAGAAAAATACTGTTGAGCACGAACGGCAAAATCAAAATCTGCGGAAATATAACTCTCTTTAAACCCACCAATCTTATCAAACGTCGTTCTTGGATAGAAAAGATTGGAAATGTTTGCTGACAAATTGCCATGAAGGAAACAGTAGTAGTCTGCAAGTGGCGGTTCAAGAATAAGGGGTGTTGAATCAGGTTTGGCTAATAATTTCGTTCCGTCCTTCTTGATCCAATTACAATTAACATAATAGTAGCCAACATCCGGATGCTCCTCGAAAAATCTCCAGCCTTTCTTTAGGCACTGGCGGAGCATGATGTCATCCTGCGACCACAGTTTAATGAGTGAACCGCGGGCTTCTTCTAACAATCTGTTGAGGTTACTGAACAGACCTTGGTTGGTCTGATTTTTGTACAAGCTCAGGCGGTAGTCTGTAAACTCAGAAATTTTGCCAAACGTCCGGTCGCTTGAGTTGTCATCGATGATGAGAAATTCGAAACTGTCAAAATCCTGCTCCAGAACCGACCTTATGCTCTCTGCAACATATTTTTCACCATTGTAAACTGACATCAATACCGAAATATTCGGATTCATTCCTGACGCATCGATCAATGAAACGTGTAGTAAAAATTGCTAGCATAGAAGACATAGCCGCCCTCCCTTACAACGATCTCGACGGCCGCCATCGCTGATGGATACCTCAAGGTGCGATAAACCATGGCGCTGTGATTAGATGTAATCTGACGGCGTCTATGAAACAGACTATAATTCACGTTGGTCTTGATGTCGACGATGGCCTGTATCACAGTTGGGTATTAGACAAAGATACCGTTGAAGTCATTGATTTCAGACGCCGTCCCGCCCCGAAGGATCTGATGGTCAAAAAATGCCCCAGTAGTGGCAAGACAGGGCAGGGTAGTAAGCCTTCACCTACAAGCTTGGTAGCGTATCGGTATTAACGCGAGGTTATATTCTTGTCCCGAGGTTTCCCCGATAAAGTTCGTCGTATCAATATCTGATTCATGACCGAATTTACACCTTCTCCGCTTTAATCGAAAAAACTTCCGAAAATTTCGGGCTGAAGATACCCAAGTCGCCAATTCAATTTTTACGGGCGGACGCGATCTCCAAGTGAACTGCGCCTTGGGGACATTGCGGCCGGGGTGCTACTGCGGGAGGAGCGTTCGAGGCTCCAAATGCGCCGCGCGGATACGCTTGTTCAGTCAGTTAATGTGGAACCAGTGCGAATAAGAGCCGTAAGATGCTTTGCTGTGAGGGGCGGTGAAATGAGATAACCCTGCGCTATATCGCACCCAAGAATTTCGAGCGATCGATACTTCTCTTCGTCTTCCACGCCTTCTGCAGTAACCAGGAGTCCCAGGTTGTGTCCCAAATCAATGATGGTACGCAACACGGTTTCTCTGTCGGTGTTTCCCCGCATGCTATTAACTATCGATTTGTCTATCTTTAATTCCTTCACCGGCAGATCGCATAGGTAGGCAAACGATGAATAACCGGTTCCAAAGTCATCGATCGAGACTAGAACTCCCAAGTGAGCTAACTGATTCAGTAACTCGGTTCCCTCTTCCCGATACTGCATGATGGCGGTTTCCGTGACCTCCAGGGTTAGATACTCCGGTGGGAGCGACCATATATCCAACGCGTTCTTGACTATCGCAAGCAGTTCAGGATCGTGGAGTAGTCTTGCCGACACATTTACGGATATTTCGAGTTTCAATCCTTCACCATGCCACGCGGCACACTGGCGTACCGCTTCGTTGATCACCCACGATGTGAGCGGCCGAATCAGGTTACCTTCTTCTGCAACGGGAATGAACTTGCTGGGACCGATCAGGCCATGATCCCGATGCGGCCAGCGCACCAATGCCTCGGCCGCGGTGATCTTTTTTTTCTCCACGTCCCATTTGGGCTGGTAGTGCAGGATCAACTGGTTCTGCTCAACCGCTGAGCGTAATTCAAGCGCGTGTGCGTAATCCGCCAGGTCCGTATCTATGGCACCCCCGTAGTACACGGAGAATGACCTTCCTCGCTCTGTCGCGTGGAGTAGGGCCATGGTGGCGTGTCGAACAAGCTGGTCTGTGTTTGCACAGGTGTCCGGGAAAAGAGCTACACCAAACCTCAAATCAATATTCAATTTCAGGCCGGCAACTTCCAATGGCTCTTGAAATGCGACCAGTAGTTTATTGATGGCGAGTGTTGGATGATCCTCACTGATCATGGAAGGTAACAGCGCTGCAAACTCTCCGTTACCCAAGCGGGCGACCGAATCGCAACTACGCAAAGCACCGCTTAGTCGCCTGCCAGTCTCACACAGAACTGCGTCTCCCGCATCTAGGCCCGTGGCAAGGTTGACGCGCCGAAATCCGACGATATCGATGATAACCAGCGCAAGCCTGCTACGCTCAGACCTGCATTTTTCGATCTCGTTATTGACCAGATGAAAGAAGTATTTTCGACTGAGCAGCCCGGTCAAAGAATCATAAAGCTCGACGACCTTGGCCGGGTCAAGTTTGTGTCCGCGTCGTGGCGCGGATGCTGATTCATGTCGTTGGTCTGGCATGCTTTTAAATTTCCTTGAATTGACTCGGCTGTGCGCAGCTCAGTTCTACACGAAAAAATCGTCTGGATTGAGCTTGTAATCGGAAGGATCAACGACCCTCGATATACTCCATTTCTCACCGTCATCATTGGTATCCTGCTTATATAGATCTACGGTCTTGGCCTCTTTCAAGCGTTTACCTTTCTTGTCCAGCACCAGCATGACATGCGGCTTGAGCTGCGCAAAGTTGTTGCGGCTGATCACCACGCCCACCTCCCCGGAACTGAGTTCCACGAAGCTGCCAACAGGAAATACCCCAATGCAGCGAATAAAATTCTCGACGACGGCGGCGGGAAACAGATTGTCCCGTTCACTATAGAGTGCCATCAGGGCCTGGAAAGACGTTTTAGACGGCCGGTACGGACGCTCGGAGATCATCGCCACATAGCTGTCCACAATCCCTGACACCGAGGCGTTGATCGGAATACCGGCCTCTTTCCTACCGCGCGGGTAACCGAGGCCGTTATATCGCTCATGATGTGATCGTATAATTCCTATGGAAGCCTGATCCAATCCGCTGTTTTCTCGTAACATGATTACGGACGCATCAACGTGTATTTGCAGTAGGCGTCGATCTTGATCCGACAGCTTCTGTGTTTTCATCAAGAGGCTTTCTGGCAATTTAATTTTTCCGACGTCCTGCAACAATAAAGCTGCTCCAAGGATATTGAGCTCAGACTCGGGTAAGCCCACATACCGGCCCATCGCCAAGCCGTTTACACACACGGCCATTGCATGGAGGTAGGTGTAATCGTCGGCACGCTTAAGTTTGATCAACAACGACGCTGCATCTGGATTACGGATGACACTGTTTACCAACGAACCCACCGTTTCTTTGACGGCAGCCGTGTCGATCGTTTTGCCGGCCTTCAGGTCCCCTATAACGTCGGCATAGACTGTGTGTGTGTCCTTCAGTATCTCACGGGTACGAGCGATTTCTTCTTCGACTGTCAGCTGATCATGGTAGACCGGCACCAGAATCTCAGACTCGAGTTCGAACAAGCTTCCATTGGCCTGAACGCCTTTAGCCTTGACTGTGGCCACGTCATCGTCGTCGAGGTAGCTGTCCGCTCCAATGCCAAATTCAGGATCGATATAAACGAAATTGCAGAATTCCCCTACACGCTCCCGCTCGAACGACGACTCGACAAAAAACCCCTGGAGTTCGAAAGGGGCCTCGAACGGTACTTGATCCCAGGGGCGGTCCAGCTCAACCACATACATACCTGGCTTAACGTCGCCGACCGCAACCTTCCGTTTTTGGCCCATAATCTCGAGTTGGTACCGCTATCAGTCTCACCTACCTTACCCCTAAGGATAGACCACAGCGGCGCAGCTTCAACAAAAATAGGACCACATCCGGCGCAACGTTTTGGATAGTGTTACCGGATGCTTACCCCCTACCTGGAACCCTGCGATTGGCGAAAAACCATAGGAATGTCCCGCATAATGTTCGTCTAACCCACGTGTTTTACCAGGAACCCGAGAAAATACCAGGTCCAGCGGGGCCTGGACCGGCCAGCGCCGGGATAGGCGCTTCCAAGACGGACCGTTATGGACGAATCCATAGATTTCAATGTTTGCAATGCTTAACAAACATCCCCAGCCGCCTGGTAAGAAATGCGGGTTAGCCATCGGGCGCTCGGCACGGGTCGTACTCTCCTTAATATGAGGAGAATGATGGCCTTGGGTTTGGAATATACGATGTTAAAATCAGGACCAGTGAGCCGCGTCGCTTTTTACTCAAGCCTGATAGCGAATGCGGACGCCAGTTCAATACAATAGCGAGTAACAACTCGTTTAATCATACCGGAGATATTATGTCCACTGTGTCTGAAAACAGGGCCCTTGTGGCCAAACTCAACCGGGCCTTGGGTCTGGAAATGCGAGCGGAAGTGATGTACGCCCATTACGCTGAATACGTCAAGGGTATTAATCGGCTTTACCTGAAAACCTATTTTGAGGCGGAAGCCACCGAATCTTTCACGCACGCCGGTTCGGTCCGGCACGCGATCAATCAGTTGGGCGGCGAGGCGGTCACAGATCGCGATAGCACCCCTATTCGCCACACCACCGATTATAAAGTCATGCTGCAAGAGGTGCTCAAGACTGAGCAGCTGGCGGCGGAGACTTATCATGGAATGCTTCAAATGGTTACCGATAACGAGGAACTTTACGATGCGATCGAGCAAATCTACTTCGCCGAAGTTCGCAGCGTCGAGGAATTGAACCAACTTATCTAGTGATGCCGCTGATGGATTTCGACGTTTAGGGCAATACCCACTACATTGATTACCGCTACGTACGCGCAGCCGAACCGTGTCGACCCCTGAAAGCCGATCAAAGAAAATCAGAAAAAGAAACCCCCTAATAATAGCGAAAGCCCGGTGTCTTGTTTAGAATCAGCCTTTTCCCTGATTACAGAAAATTTCCGGAGCAAGGTAATGCAAAAGCTGGTTCTTCTGTTCGCCGGATCATTACTGAGTACCGTGTCAG
>CAMYOI010000027.1 GCA_947259955.1 uncultured Gammaproteobacteria bacterium | reverse complement strand
AGGACCGTAACCGCGCATTGCGATGACTTCGAGAAAGAATAACCTGTCCGAACCGGTCTCAGTTGACATGCGAAAACCGCGTCAGGAGAAATTCGAGATCCTTGTCGAGGGTCTTTCCGGAGATCTGTACCGTTATGCGTACTGGATGTGCCGAAACCGTGTACAGGCGGAGGAATTGGTGCAGGAAACGTTTTTGCGCGCTTGGAGGGGAATCGACTCCCTGCGCGAGGCGGATTCCGCGAAAGCCTGGCTGTTTACGATCTTCAGGCGTGAATACGCGCGGCAATTCGAACGCAAGCGACTGGAGATTCGGGATATCGATGATATGGCTGAATTACCATCGGCTAGCGCCGGCTTCGACACGTCAACGGAGGCGTTCGTGCTTCGCCAGGCTCTGGCAAGGCTTCCCGAGGACTATCGGGAACCATTGATAATGCAGGTGCTTGGTGGATTCAGCTGTGAAGAAATTGCCGAAGCGCTGGGGATCAGCAGCAGTGCGGTAATGACCAGGTTGTTTCGTTCCAGAAAACAGATGAGAGAAATTTTAACTGGAGACGCCGAGAGGCGAACCGAGGTGGGCGCGTGAATTGTCTTGAATTTAGAAGAATCTGCCTGTCTGAACCGGGTGCTCGCGAAGAAGGCTTCCTTCAACACCGCGATGAATGTGAGGATTGCGCCAAATACGCGGACGTCGTGGGTGCTATGGACAGTAAACTCGAGGACGCAATGCGCATACCGGTTCCGGACGATCTGGTCACGAGGATCAAGCTGCGCCAGTTGATTCAGGACGAGCAGGTCACAAAGCGCATCCGTCCCATGCAGCTGGCGTTGGCGGCGAGCGTACTGCTGACCGTGACCCTGGGCGCTCTGTTCGGATACCAGATTCATGCCACCAATCAATACGTCTCGCAATTGACCGTTTCCGCGGTGGATCACACCCGTATAGAGCGGCAGGGCAATCACTTCGTGGCGGAGCACGACGACCGGTTTCGACAGGCACAGCGTTTCACGCAGGTTCTCGCGTCATTTGGCGGCAAGGTCATGGGCGACGAACTCGAAGCCTTGGGGGAGATCCTCCACGTGCAGGTGTGCGCGCTGGAATCCAGTCATGGGCCCGTCGCGCACGCGGTCATACAAGGGGAACGGGGCCAGGTCAGCATATATTACGTGATTGGCCGCAAACTCAAAGACCGCGAGGGCTTCGAGCAGGGCCAGTTCGAAGGCATGCTGATACCGGTAGGGCAGGGCAATATGGCTATTGTCGGAGAGCCCGGCGAGCGCCTCGTAACCATCGCCGACAAACTGGAGCAGGCCATCGCCTGGCATATCTGAGGCCGGGGAAATCTGTACGCGGCTTGATAGCCCGCGCCGCATCGGTGCTTAACCACAATTTGATGGCCGCACTGGAAACGGCTGCGCGCCGTGAGCCCGGCAGGGTCGCCCTCGTCGATCACGAGCAGTACCTGACCTTCGAGCGATTGCTCGACGCGATCGACCGTCGTACGCAGGTGCTCGCGCAGAGGTGCAAGACAGGTGCACGCATCGGCGTGCGGCTGGACTGCAGCGTCGAAACCGTCGTCACCTACTTTGCCTGTTTGCGCGCCGGTATGCTGTACGCACCGCTCGCCTCGCTACCGCCGCTCGTGATGGCCAACGTGCTGCGCGTTCTGTCGCTCGACGCGGTATTGACCGAAACGGGGTCGGTTGGCACGGTTCAGGCGATTCACCTCAGCGATCGACCCGTTGACCGCGAAGTCGTGTTACCCGATGTGTCCCCTTCTCAGCCGTCGCACATCCTGCTCACATCAGGCAGCACGACCGGCATGCCGAAGGCGGTGATCACCGATCAGCTCGGATCGATGTACTCTAACGCCTGGCGTTCGACGATGTTCGCGTATCGTGACGACGACGTGGTGGGCTGCAACATCTTTGGCATCTGGGACGCGGTACCGGCGCTGCATCATGGTATTCCGGTGCTGATGATTTCGGACGCCGTGATGCGGGATCCCCGGGCGCTCGCCGTCGCGTTGGTTCGTCATGATGTCAGCCGTACGATGATGACCCCTACATTGTTCGCCGCTTGCCTGGCTGTGCCGGATGCGGTGCGCGCGCTCAGACGATTGCGTTTGATCGTGTTGTGCGGCGAGATCGTGCACCCACAGCTGGTAGAGCGGGCACGGGCTGCGTTGCCGGACACCGCCATCGGGCGGTAGTTGACCCTGACGGCGGGGCTCCGCGGCTTCGGCCTGCGGACTTCGCGGACATCTATGTGACCGAAGTCGACCGACGTGACCGTCTGGTTGCGCACGCGCTTCCCGGCCGTATTCTAGTCGGGGGCGCCGGCCTGCGCCTCGGTTATCTCTGTGAGGGCGTCGCGGAGAACCGTTTTTTTTATCTGGTGCTGGATGGCCAGGTGCCGGTGCGTGTTTACGATACGGGCGATCTCGGTATCATGCACGCCTGCGGCGACCTGCAGGTGCTTGGCCGGTGTGAACCCGGCGTGAAGATTCGAGGTCAATGGGTGGATCCCCAGGAAGTCTCCGCGGCACTCGTCAGCCATCCGGATGTGATCGACGCCGCGGTGGAGGAAAGGCACGGGAAGCTCACCGCGCGTATCGTGCGGCGGTTGAATTCAACCGCCGCATCGTCCTCCAGCGAAGTGCGCGCGTTCTTGAAGGCGCGACTGCCGGCACACTGTGTGCCCAGCCTCATCGAGTTCGTCGCGGCGTTGGGGCTGGGCGCTTCCGGTAAGGCAGGCAGGAGTTCTATCGACCGTGCGGGCGTCGAAAGCACGGACATCGAACGGCGGGTACTGACCGTGTTTCGTGAAGTACTCGGCGACAGCACGATCGGTCCCGATGACGACTTCGTCGAGCGTGGAGGTGACTCGCTTGCCGCGATCACCCTGGTGGGCGCCCTGCAACGTCAAACCGGGCGCTGCATTTCAATGGCAGATTTCTACACCTACGGTCGCCCCGCACATCTTGCGCGCTTCTTGAGGGGGCATTCGCAGCCCGAACCAACATGGCGATTGCCAACTCTCGAGCCAGACGCGATTACCCGCAGATCGGCACGACCGGTGCACACCATCCTGCTCACCGGCGCCAACGGTCACCTCGGCAACGCCGTGCGGCGGCAGTTCGACGTGCTTGGCAAGGTGAAAATCATTGCGCTGACGCGTGGGGTCGAAGTCGACGGTGTAACAAACGTTATCGGCGATCTGGCGCTGCCCCGGTTGGGACTCAGCGAAGCGGAGTTCCACCAGCTCGGCGAGCAAATCGACGCGATAGTGCATCTCGCCGCTGTAGTGGATCCATTTGCCCCCTATGCCGCGCTGGAGCCGGTCAACGTGAAAGGTACGCGGCAGTTGATCCGGCTCGCAGGCAGGCGCTGTCTCCCTCTGCACTACGTGTCGTCGAGCTCGGTGTTCCCGCTGGGCGGCGGTCAAACCTGGTCGGAGGAGCTCTCGGGCACCGAGCACATCGAACGACTGGCCGGCCCCCTGGCGGCATCAGGCGCGGACGCCTATTCACGCTCGAAGCTTGCCGCCGAATCGCTGCTGTGGCAAGCCGGCGACCAGGGGCTGCCGGTTCGTGTAATTCGCATCCCCCATGTGCTGGGACATCCTAAACGCGACCGTTTGCAGAGTACGGTCGATGCGCTGATTGCCGCCGGGGTGTTCCCGGTGGGTGATTGGCGTTGGCAGTTCGTCTCTGCCGAAGCCGTCGGACGAGCTGTCGCCGCAGGCATTCGAAGCTTCGAGCCGGTGCGTCACCTCGCCCCGGCTCCCCTTGCGGCGGCATGCATTCTGGACAGCTTGCGGGATACGGGGGTCGACCTGCAGCCCGTATCACCGGCCGCGATGGCCACCGCGTTGAGGCGCGTAGCCGACTCCCACGCCGCTTACCGGAATGCCTCTGCGCTGATCCGGCTCATCGCTGACCATGGGCCTCGGGCCGCGCTCAACCTCGACGACGCTATGCTTGTCAGCGCATCCTCCATCGAAGAGTCAACGCTCGCACTTTTTCGACAGGCGTTGACGCGCCGTTCGCTGAAAGTCTGATCTTCCGCCGTCTGAACCAGAAGCCCGCAATGTACAACTTACCTGCTGATTGCGCGTAGCCATTCGGTAGTCCACTGCTTGTGGTTTCGCTCGACTTCGGCGCTGTCAATCAGCAGGGATTTTTTCGGATGGCGAAGAGTGGAGAAACCCGCCGGCAGAGGCGTTGCGGTTTTTACGGCTGGAAACATCCAGTTCGTGGTTGGAATAACGCTTTGGAATGCATCGGTCGAGGTGAACGCCAGGAACTCTCTTGCGAGTTCCTGCTTTCTGGATGATTTCAACACAGCCGCCACCTCGATTTGGAGGTAGTGACCTTCTTCGAACGCGGCAGAGTCAAAACTATCGTCGCCTTCCGCTATGAGATGATAGGCGGGTGAGGTCGTGTAGGATAAAACCATCTCGGCCTCACCTTTCAGAAACAGGCCATAAGCCTCCGACCAGCCTTTGGTAATGGTGAGTATCTTCGGCGCCAGCTGCTGCCAAATCTTGACGGCTTTGTCGCCGTAGGCTGCTTGCACCCACAAAAGCAGCCCAAGACCAGGTGTGCTGGCCCGGGGATCCTGAATGATAATCTTGAAATCGTCGGGCATAGCCGCCAGCGCTTCGAACGAAGTCGGTGGATTCTTGACGATGTCCCGATTGAAAACGAATGCAAAATATCCGAAATCGAATGGCACGAATATCGGGTCGTTCCATTCAATCGGCAGACTGAAGGTGCCCACCCTATTGTCCACTGGAGCGAACAATCCCGTCCTGGCGGCGATGGCGGTCAGATTGGTATCTAGTCCGAGTACCACATCGGCATCGGTCGTTTCACCTTCGAGTTGAATTTTTCTGAGTATGCCGATTGAGGAATCCATCGATACAAATTCCACTACGCAGTCGCATCCGGACTCGAACGCCTGCTTGATTTTCGGTCCAGGGCCCCAATCCGCGGCAAAAGCATCATAGGTATAAACCACTAACTCTGTCTTCTCCGCGCCATGGGTCGCGACGGATACCGAGCAAAACAGGGCCAGGATGAGCGCAGGCAAGAAACGGGTCATCATGAGTCCTCGTCAACTACACCGCTGCGGAGGATGCAACATGCGAGCGATCTGGTTCAGGTTCTATGGGTTTTTCTCCACCGGTGTGTCCGGATCGTTTCCCCATTCCGACCAACTGCCGTCATAGCCCTTGACCTTCGGGTAACCAAGGTGCCTGAGCATGAGATAGCTGTGAGATGATCGATGATGGGTATGGCAGTAGACCACGACCTGATGTTCCGGTCGAATGTTTCGATCCAACAACATCTTGCGTAATACACCGTCCGGAAGGAGGCGAAGCTGCCTTTCCTTGTCCATGGTGTCCTTCCAGTCGAGATTGACCGCGCCGGGGATATGTCCTCCCTTCGCCGCACGGACCCTGGTGCCGTCGTATTCTTCGGGGGTCCTCGCATCCAGTAGGGCCAGCGACCGGTTGCCGAGGTGTGACAGGATTTCATCCCGTGAAGCCATCGCCGTGGAAAGATAGGCGACTTCATACCAGGTTTCGTCGATCCCCGGCACATTTTGGGAAAGCGCCAGGCCCGCTTCCTTCCACGCCTGGATGCCGCCGTTCAGCACACTGGCGCGGGGGTGTCCAACGACGTCAAGCGTCCATAGCAGGCGACCCGCCCAACCGCCGCCTTCATCGTCATATGCTACGACATGATGATCTTTGCGAAGGCCGATTGCGGACAACGATGCGGCGAGTTGTTCCGTGCCGGGCAATTTGCCCGGCGCCGGCTGGACGCCGCACACCAGGGATTTGGTGTCGACATGGACCGCACCAGGAATATGCTCCTGAACATAGTGATCCCGCTTGCGCAGGTCGACGATAATGACTTTGGGATCGCTTCCGATTCGCGCCAGCTCACCCGGTTCGATGAGTACCTCTGGGGTGGTTTTCGGCTCATCCATGGTCTGACAGCTGCACGATTTTCAGGAAGCTGTCGGCAAGATCGGCGGCATCGTGGGGGACCCCGGAAAACAGTGCACGGAGATCGCCGTCGGGATTGAAGAGGAGGATCGACGAGGAATGGTTTACCAGGTAATCGTCATCGCCTTCTTCTCCGGCGCGGACGTGAAGGATGCCGAGCCTGCGCGTAAAGCGGTTGATGTCTGCGCGGTTTCCGGTGACGCCGATGTATGACCGATCGAAATACGGCACGTATACAGAGAGTTTTTCGACCGTGTCCCGTTCAGGGTCCACCGACACGAACACGACCTGACTGTCTGCTTCAGGATCCTGTTCGACGATAATCTTGTCCATCTTGGTAAGGGTGCTGAGCGTGGTCGGGCAGATATCCGGACAGTTGGTGTAGCCAAAAAACATGAAAGTCCATTTGCCCTTCAACGACTCTAGCGTGAAGGACGACCCTGTGTGCGCCGTGAGTTGGAATTCCTCCAGGCTGGCGGGAGGCTCGAGGACCGTTGCATTGATGTCGTCCAGGTTTATCGTGCTTGCCTTGATCCAGACACCGATGGCCAGCCCCGCACCGAGCGCCGTCACCAGGACGGCAGCGATCAGCAAGCGACGCGATCTTTGCGGGTGCTTCGGGGTATCGTTCATGGCAAATCATTATGGCATGAATTGCCGGCCAGAGTTCCCGGCGGCCGCATGAAACATCTCTTTAAAATAGTCCCGATATAGAATACTGTTCGGTCATGAGGGGTCACTATCTATGAAAGAACTGGATCTGGAAGAAAGCGCGCTCAGGTATCACAGCGATCAGCGCCCCGGCAAGCTTGCTGTATCACCCACCAAGCCCATGTCGAATCAGCGGGACCTGTCGCTGGCGTACTCGCCGGGCGTGGCGTTTCCATGCATTCGCATCAGGGACAATCCGGCAGACGCGTCGATATACACAATACGTGGAAATCTTGTGGCAGTGGTTACGAACGGGTCCGCGGTGCTCGGTCTCGGCGCGATAGGCCCTCTGGCGTCGAAACCCGTGATGGAAGGGAAAGCGGCCTTGTTCAAGAAATTCGCCGGTATCGATGTGTTCGACATCGAATTGGACGAGAACGACCCGGACAGGCTGGTAGATATCATCGCGGCCATGGAGCCCACATTCGGCGCCATAAATCTGGAAGATATCAAGGCACCGGAGTGCTTCATCGTGGAGTCCAGGCTGCAGGAGCGGATGAATATTCCGGTGTTCCACGACGATCAGCACGGCACTGCGATAGTCGTGAGTGCCGCGATCCGCAACGGACTGCGAATCGTCGGCAAGGACATAGACCAGGTGAAACTGGTGTCGACCGGCGGCGGTGCGGCGGGGCTGGCGTGTCTCGATCAGCTGGCGAGCCTGGGGTTACGCCGGGATAACATCATACTGGTCGATCTGCACGGCGTCGTTTATGAAGGGCGCGAGACAGACATGAATCCCTACAAATCGCGCTTCGCTGTGAACACGGCTATGCGCACGCTCGGGGAGGCGATCGAGGGTGCGGACATATTTCTAGGCCTGTCGGGCCCGGGTGTGCTCAAGCAGGAAATGGTGGCCGGGATGGCGGATAAACCCCTGATTCTGGCGCTGGCAAACCCGGAGCCCGAGATTTGGCCTGAGCAGGTCTATGAGGTCCGGTCCGACGCGATCGTCGCCACCGGCCGCTCGGACTATCCTAATCAGCTCAACAACGTGCTCTGCTTTCCATTCATATTCAGGGGTGCCCTAGATGTCGGTGCGACTACCCTGAATGAAGAGATGAAAATCGCCTGCGTCGATGCAATTGCCGATCTTGCAATGCGCGAGTCGACGGATGACGTGGCCAGCGCCTACCATGGACAGACGCTGCGGTTTGGTTCCGATTTCATTCTCCCCAAACCGTTCGATCCCAGATTGATGGTGGAGGTGCCATACGCCGTTGCCAAGGCCGCGATAGAAACCGGGGTTGCCACCAGGCCGATCAAGGATCTGAGGGCGTACCGGGAGGATCTGCGCAGCTTCAGCTACCGCTCGTGGCTGTTCATGCAACCGATCATCGACATCGCCAAGAGAGACAGGGAACGGCTGGTCTACGCCGATGGGGAAAATCAGACCGTGCTGCTGGCACTGCAGGCGGTGGTCGATGAAAACATCGCGAATCCTATCCTGATCGGGCGGCGTGACGTCGTCGATACACGAATTGACAGGCTGGGATTGCGCTTGAAGGTGGATCGGGATTTCGAACTGGTCGATCCGCAGAGCGATCCGCGCTACGACGAGTACTGGCAGTTCTATCATTCGCGGGTGTGCAGGAAGGGCGTATCGGTATCCGCCGCGAGAATTGCGATACGGACCAACACCACCGCGATTGCCGCATGCATGGTGGCCAAGGGAGAGGCCGAGGCGATGATCTGCGGCACCGTCGGGCGCTTTGACATGCACCTGCGACAGATTCTGGAGGTTATCGGTCCCGCCGAACCGGGCCAGAAAATATCCGCACTGAGCATTCTGCTCACGCCCAAAGGTCCCCTGTTCATATCCGATACACACATTGGCGTGGATCCAATCGCTGAAGAAATCGTCGAGAAAACCCTGGCTTCCGCCGCGCGGGTGTCAAGTTTCGGCATCAAACCCAAAATTGCGCTCCTCTCCCACTCGAACTTCGGCACCTCCAAGGCCGGCGTCGCCCGAAAGATGCGCCGCGCGGTGGATATGATCAGGAACGTGGCCCCGGAACTCGAGGTGGACGGGGAAATGCATGTCCTGCATGCCTTGGACGAAGCCGTAAGGCAGGAGGCCAACCCGTACAGTTCGCTGAAAGGCGCGGCCAACCTTCTGATCATGCCATCACTGGACACCGCCTACATTGCCATGGAACTCATCCGGTCGATTACCGATGCAACGCTCATCGGACCCATACTGTCAGGCGTAGCAAAACCCGCGCACATCGTTACCTCCGCCGCCAGCACCAAGAGCATTTTCAATACCAGCGCAATCGCGGTGTCGGACGCCTGGCGTCTGAAACCCGGCTAATCCTCCGTGACGCTGGGGGCGGGCCCAACGCGCAGCGGAGAGTTTTCCCCTGACGGATACGGGTTTCCGGTTTCGTCCTTCTGAACGATCTGCCGGCCGGCCAGCATGTCCTGGGCAGCCGGCTCGTGGTGCCGTCCCCGCACTGCCGTGAACTCCCGGTATGCGGCTTGCAACTGCTAGCCAAAGATCCCATCATTGATCGATGAACACCGATCTGGTTACCGCTTCGAGCCAGGGACCGCTCCCTGCGTCCCTCAGGGACATCCCGGACGGGGGTGACATCGCCTTGGATTGGGCGGCGCGCCTCGGCCAGGCCCATTCCCCGGAGCAGATCGAAGTCATACGCGATGCGGCCAGGCTGGCCATTTCGGCCCACACCGGGCAGGCCCGGGCGTCAGGTGAACCCTACTATCAGCACTCGCTGGCCGTCGCCGGCATCGTGAACGACCTCCATCTCGACCACGAGGCCGTCTCCGCCGCGCTGCTGCACGACGTTGTCGAGGACACGACGGTGACGCTTGGGGAAATCGAGGAACGGTTCGGAAAAGTCATCGCCCACCTGGTCGACGGAGTGACCAAAATGGACGTCATCGGTGAGTACGATGGCGGGGACAAGAATGCCAAGGATTCCGTCCGGGTGGAAAACCTGCGCAAAATGCTCCTGGCCATGGTCGAGGACGTGCGCGTCGTCCTGGTGAAGCTTGCTGATCGCCTGCACAACATGCGAACGCTGAAGGCGCTGCCCCGCGACAAGCAGATCAGGATCGCCCGGGAAACCCTCGACATATTTGCTCCTCTGGCCAACCGGCTCGGCATGTGGCAGCTGAAGTGGGAACTGGAAGATCTGTCCCTGCGCTACCTCGAGCCGGAAGTGTACAGGGATATTGCGGGCATGCTCGCGGAGCGGCGCGTCGACCGCGAACGTTACATCGAATACTTCACTGCCGAGTTGAGCCGTGAACTCAACAAGGCTGGCATCGATGCCGAAGTTTTCGGCAGGCCAAAACACATCTACAGCATACGCAACAAGATGCGCCGCAAGGATATCGACTTCGAGCATATATTCGACGTCCGCGCGGTCCGAATCCTGACCGACTCCGTACAGGACTGCTACGGGGCGCTGGGCGTAGTGCATACCCAGTGGCCCCATATCGCCGGAGAATTCGATGACTACATAGCCACCCCGAAAGAGAACAACTACCAGTCGATACACACCGCCGTCATCGGTCCCGAAGGAAAAATCGTCGAGGTGCAGATCCGCACCCACGCTATGCACGAACATAATGAGATCGGCATCGCCTCGCACTGGCGCTACAAGGAAGGCGGCAAACAGGATGCCAGCCTGGACCAGAAAATCGCCTGGCTGCGGCAGCTGCTCGAGTGGAAAGACGAGGTGTCGGACGCCAGTGAATTCGTCGACAGGGTAAAGGCCGAAGTGTTCGAGGAGCGGGTCTATGTTTTTACACCGGGGGGACAGGTCATCGACCTTCCGCAGGACGCCACCCCGATCGATTTCGCCTATGGCATACACACCGAAGTGGGGCACCGCTGCCGCGGTGCCAAGGTCAATGGGCGCATCGTGCCGCTGACCTATAAACTGAAAAATGGCGAGCAGGTGGAAGTGCTGACGGTGAAGAAGGGTGGGCCGAGCAGAGACTGGCTCAGCCCGCACCTGGGATACATCAAGACGCCGCGGGCCCGATCTCGCATCCAGCACTGGTTCAGGCAGGAAAACTATGAACAGAACGTTGCCCAAGGCCGGCAGGTTCTGGAAAAAGAACTGCATCGCATGGCGCTCGACGAAGTCAACTATGAAAAGCTTGCGCGCAAGCTTGGTTACAGCAAGGCGGACGACATGTTCAGGATGCTGGCGGAGGGTGAACTCAAGCCGGTTCGAGTGGTGAATACCGCGCAGGAAATGGTCGCGCCCCAGGACGTACAGGAAGCCCCGGTCGTGCCGGTACGGGCACAGCGCACCGATACACCGCGCAAGGAGTTCAAGGTGCACGGCGTCGGTAATCTGCTGACCAGTCTTGGCAGCTGCTGCAACCCCGTGCCGGGTGACCCAATCGTCGGATTCATTACCCGCGGCCGCGGTGTCACGATACACAGGCAGGACTGCGACAACGTTCTGAGACATCGTACCGTGTCGCCGGAGCGGCTCGTCGAAGTAGAGTGGGGTGCCGATGGAGAGGAGAGCTATCCTGTCGACATACTGGTAACCGCATACGATCGACACGGTTTGTTGAGGGACATTACGTCCGTTCTTGCGGATGCTAAAATCAACGTAATCGCGGTGAACCTCGCCACCGACAAAAAAGAGCACCTTTCCCATATGACCCTGACGGTAGAGGTGACCAACATACAGAAAATAAGCCAGGCCCTCTCCCGTATCGGCCAGTTGCCTAACGTCATCGAAGCCCGGCGGCGCATGCAGTAGTACCCCTCTGACGGAACCCGATATATGGACGACCAGATGAATTTGCCCGCCGCGGCCACCGTCGATATGCTGAAGGCGCTGGTGTCATTCGACACCACCAGCTATCGCTCCAATCTCGACCTGATCGACTACGTCAACGGGTATCTGAAGGGTCACGGTGTCGATACCAGGCTGGACTTCAACTCGGACAAGACCAAAGCGAATCTCTATGCCGTCATAGGCGCCGCCGACCGCGGCGGCGTAGCGCTGTCCGGCCATACCGACGTGGTGCCGGTCGAGGGGCAGACGTGGACGCTCGATCCGTGGCGGATGTGCGAGAAAGAAGGCCGCTATTACGGCCGTGGCACGACGGATATGAAGGGATTCATCGCGGTAGTGCTTGCAGCGGTACCGCGACTGCTGAACGCACCGCTGTCCGAATCGGTGCATATTTGTCTTTCCTATGACGAGGAGGTCGGCTGCGTCGGCGTGCGAAGCCTGCTGCAATACCTTTCTCGCCAGGATAACCGGCCCCGCATCTGTTTCGTCGGCGAACCCACCGGCATGGATGTTGTTATCGGGCACAAGGGCAAGTTGACCACCCGCTGCAGGGTGAAGGGCCACGCCTGTCATTCGTCGCTGGCGCCGCAGGGGGTCAATGCCGTTGAATACGCCGCAAAAGCGATCACCTACCTGAGCGGCATGGCAAGAAGAAAAGAGCAGGAGGGCCCGTTCGACGAGATTTACGATGTGCCGCACACGACTATCCATACCGGCGTGATTCAGGGAGGCACCATGGTCAACGTCGTGCCCGAGGAATGCCGGTTTTTGTTCGAATTTCGTAATCTGCCGGCGGACTCGCCGCGGGACCTGCTGGAGGAAGTGCAGCTTTTCGCGCGAGAAAAGCTCGAGCCCGGCATGAAGGCGATCAATCCCGAAACGGGTTTTTCGTGGGAAGAAGATTCCAGCTTTCCGGGCCTGGATACCGATCCGGGCGCCGCTGTTGTTGATCTGGCCCGGCGATTCAGCGGTTCCACCGAATGCAGAAAAGTGGCGTTCGGCACCGAGGCCGGCGGTTTCGACCGCATCGGTATACCGGCGATCGTGTGTGGTCCCGGCTCGATACAACAGGCCCACAAACCCGATGAGTTCATCGAGGCCAGCCAGCTGGCGGCTTGTGAACGCTTCGTCGACAAACTGATCGAACATCTTACGGCGAAGTAGCCAACATCGGTGAGGCGGCGCCGGTTGTCCACGGCCACTTTTTCTTACTCTTTTTCTCGTTTAAACTGCCGGGCTTTTCACGGGCACTGAAACGGTGTGGGCACTTCCGCTCAGAGCTTACAGTTTTTTAACGAAGAGGATCAAATCATGAAACAAGCAGTGCGAGTCGCGGTGACTGGAGCGGCAGGCCAGATAAGCTACGGTACATTGTTCCGAATCGCGGCCGGGGAGATGCTGGGCTCCGACCAGCCCGTGATCCTTCAGCTTCTGGAAATCACGCCGGCGCTGGATGCGCTCAAGGGCGTCGTCATGGAGCTGGATGATTGCGCGTTCCCGCTGCTGCAAGATGTGGTGTATACGGACGATGCCGAGACCGCATTTGGCGATGCCGACTTCGCATTGCTGATCGGAGCCAAACCGCGCGGACCGGGAATGGAACGAAAAGACCTGCTAATGGACAACGGAAATATCTTTACCGCACAGGGGAAGGCGCTGAATGCCGCCGCCAGCCGGAAAATCAAGGTGCTGGTGGTGGGCAACCCGGCCAACACAAACGCACTGATCGCTCTCAATAACGCGCCGGATCTGGACCCCAAGCAGTTCACGGCAATGACCCGTCTCGATCACAACAGAGCCGTAAGTCAGCTTGCGGACAAGACCGGGACGCACTCAACCGATATCAGCAGGATGATCATCTGGGGAAATCATTCGGCCACCCAGTACCCTGACATCCATCACTGTCTCGTCAACCGCGAGGCAGCGATAGATAAAGTGGATCACGCCTGGATGACTGACGATTTCATCCCAACCGTGCAGCAGCGCGGCGCGGCGATCATCAAGGCGCGCGGTGCATCCAGTGCGGCCAGTGCCGGATCGGCGGCGATGGATCACATGCGATCCTGGGCATTGGGTACGAAATCCGGCGACTGGGTAAGCATGGCTGTGCCAAGCGACGGAAGCTACGACATCTCCGAGGGCGTCATCTATTCGTATCCGTGTACTTGTAGCGACGGCCGCTACGAGATCGTGCAGGGTCTGGAGGTCAACGATTTCAGTCGTGAAAAGATGCGGTTGACGGATAAGGAACTTCGTGAAGAGCGCGCCGCGGTCGAGGAGTTGTTTGGCTGAAGGAGACCGTATGCCAACTCAGCGATTGAAATTTCCCGGGACCGAGGGTGACCTCGATGCACGATTGGATCTTCCGCTGGGCAAACCCGCGGCCTGGGCGCTGTTCGCCCACTGTTTCACCTGTTCAAAGGACACGGTTGCGGCATCCAGGATCAGCCGGGCCCTGGCGGATCAGGGGATTGCTGTTCTTCGGTTCGATTTCACGGGTCTGGGCGGCAGCGATGGGGATTTCGCCAACACCAATTTCAGCTCCAACATCGAAGATCTGGTCAAAGCGGTGGAGTTTTTGAGGCAACGGAACAACGCACCGGAGATCCTGGTGGGTCACAGCCTTGGCGGTGCAGCGGTGCTCTCTGCGGCTAATCGTATCGATGAGTGCAAGGCGGTGATCACTATCGGAGCGCCCAGCGATCCCGATCACGTGCGGCACCTTTTCGGTGACAGCGTCGATGAAATCGAGGCACGAGGCGAGAGGGAGGTGCTCCTGGCAGGACGCAAGTTCCTGATCCGAAAGCAATTTCTGGACGATATCGGCAAGCAGGCGTTGTCAGAACAAATTCATCGATTGAACCGGGCGCTGCTGGTGATGCACAGCCCGCAGGACGACACCGTTGATATCGACAACGCCAGGGAAATTTACCAGGCCGCCCTGCATCCGAAGAGTTTTGTATCGTTGGACGGCGCCGACCACCTTTTGACGGATAAAGCGGACGCGGAATACGTTGCCCGGGTGGTAAGCGCCTGGGTGAGCCGCTACCTGCCAGCTGCGGACGCGGGCGGCATCGCCGATAACGAACCCCGGACGGTAGTCGTCAGCGAAGAGGGTAGTGGTAAATTTTCACAGAACGTTCGTATTGGCCCCCATCGCCTGCGCGCCGATGAGCCCGCGGCGTATGGCGGAGATGACTCGGGTCCGTCTCCATACGATTTACTGTTGACCGCGTTGGGGGCCTGCACATCGATGACCTTGCGTATGTATGCTGACAGAAAAGGTCTGCAATTGCGGCGCGTCGAGGTCGAGCTCGCACACGACAAGATCCATGCCGTTGATTGTGAGGATTGTGAAACGCAAAGCGGAAAAGTCGATCGCATTCGCCGGTCGATCCGGCTCGAAGGAGATCTGGAAAAGGAACAACGCAAGAAGCTGCTGGAGATCGCCGACAAATGCCCGGTTCATCGGACACTGCACTCGGAAGTCAAGATTCAGACCATGGAAAAGCCCTGAGCCGGAACCGCGTTCGACATATCGGTGGGCACGAGAAAACTCGGCCAAACATTTATAAGTAATTCTGATAGATAGTGCTATGATAATACGAATCCATTATTTTAGAAAATTCTAATATTCTATTGTCAATCCGAACCGCGTTGTTTTAGATGGCTTTTTTCCTGCCGGATTGCAGGGTGTGCTCAGAGAGTACCGGCACGGCCACAAAATATTACATTTTCGTCACGGGCTTGTTCCTCGATGACGACCCCGCTAAGCTATTGTGAAATCGATGCAGAGCAAGGTTATTTCGATAAAGGCATTCGTAACTGGTTGATTGGAAAGCAATTAGTCGTTGCTCTCACAGCCCGGGTCAACTGCCAGCCGCCAACGGCGGTACGCCACGGTAGTGAATCCGGACTCAGAGGTTATCGCCAAAAACGCTGACGCGTCTCCTTGCCTCCACGCCGTGTTACGCGGCGTGGAGGACGGGAGTTTTTCATGAACCAACCCAATCCGGCCGCCCTGGTTCAATATGCAGGTTGAAGATCACTTCTCTGGACACGCGGTCCAATACGGCCGCTCCCGACCGGATTATCCCGACGCGTTGTTCCAACGGCTGGCGGCAATGTCCCCCGACACGAGTCGTGCATGGGACTGTGCGACGGGAAACGGCCAGGCCGCCCATTCCCTGGCAAAGTATTTCGATGCCGTATTCGCCACCGATGTCAGCTTCGAGCAGATACGGCAGGCAGAGCGGGTCGGGCGCGTGCACCGCCATGTGGCGGCAGCGGAAGCGTCAGCGATCGCGGACCGCGTCATCGATCTGGTTGTAGTGGCGCAGGCCCTGCACTGGTTCGACATCCATGGATTTGTCGAAGAGGTGCGGCGGGTACTCAAAACTGAGGGGGTGTTGGCTGCCTGGTGTTATCCGGGAATGCACATATGTCCCGACGTCGATGAACGCATTGCTTCATTCTACAGGCACACTGTGGGTCCTTATTGGCCCGCCGAGCGCCGCCACATTGAAAGCGGCTATCGAACGCTGGATCTGCCGCTGGTCGAGGAAGCGCTGCCTTCGTTTTACATCGATAGGCAATGGGATCTTAAGCAAGTTGCAGATTACGTCAGGAGCTGGTCCGCGACTCGGCGATACATGCGTGAACACGGAAATGATCCAGTTGATGTTCTGACCGAGCGCCTGCGCGAAGTCTGGGGGCACGAGACAGACAAACGTCGGGTAAGCTGGCCTCTGGTCGTCCGGGCGGGCAGGCTGGCCTGATACAACCCGCGTTTTAGGGTGTGAATGTCTCGGTAGTCATCCCCACATGCAACCGCGCCGGACCGCTGCGCCGCGCGCTGGATTCCGTGCTTTTGCAGAGCCGGAGGCCCTATGAAATCATTGTCGTCGACGACGGGTCCACCGATACGACCCAGGACATGATCAGTCGTGAGTATCCAGGGGTCGATTACTCCTATCAGGACAACAGCGGCGTCAGCAGCGCCCGTAACGCCGGGATCGAGCGTGCAAAGGGGGAATGGATTGCGTTCCTGGATTCGGATGATGAATGGCTGCCGGGCAAGCTTGCCGCCCAGTGTCAGGCATTATTCCGGCACCCAGGGTGCCGGATATGCCACACCGATGAAATCTGGATAAGGCGAAACAGGAGGGTCAACCCGATGCGCAAGCACGAGAAGTTTGGCGGTTGGATCTACGAAAAATGCCTGCCGAGGTGCGTCATTTCTCCCTCGTCCGTATTGATCCACGAATCGGTCTTCGAACAGGTGGGGAAATTCGACGAGAACCTTCCCGCTTGCGAAGATTACGACCTTTGGCTGAGAATCTGTGCTGTCCATCAGGTGCTATTCGTGCGCGAACTCCTGGTGAAAAAATACGGCGGACACGGGGATCAGTTATCCAGGAAATACTGGGGCATGGATCGATTCAGGATAGGCGCATTGGAAAAAATGTTGAATACCGACGCACTAAATGGACAGGACAGAGCCGCGACGCTCGAAACGCTGCTCCACAAGCTCCGTATCCTGCGTGCCGGGGCAGGCAAAAGAAATAACACGATGCTCGTACAGGAGTGCTGCGAAAAGATAACCGCTTATGAGAAGCTGGCGCTCGATCGGGGGGGTGACGGCGAGTGATCAATCTGGTAGTCGCCCTGGCCAGCGAGGCCAGACCGCTGGTGCGCCATTTCCGCATGTCGCGGGACCGCAGTTCGACGAGCTTCCGTGTCTATACCGCTGATCGCATGAGGCTCGTTGTAACCGGCGTCGGCAAGGTCAATTCGGCGGCGGGCGTTGCCTATCTGGGCGGGCTGGACAACCGTCCGGATCAGGTCTGGTTGAACGTCGGCCTGGCCGGACATCACAGCCTGGCCGTTGGTACGGGCATCATCGCCCTGAAAATCACGGATCAGGGTGATTCCCGGAGCCGCTACCCGCCCCGGATCGCGGATCTTCCCGGTATTGGCTCACACGTGATGACCTTCGACAAACCGGTCGAGGACTATCCGGCGTCGACGGTGTGCGATATGGAAGCCTCGGCTTTTTACGGCATAGCGATCCGATTCGGCACAAGTGAACTGGTGCAGTGCTACAAGGTGATTTCGGATAACAAATCCACCGGCGTGTGCACGATCGAGTCTTCCATGGCGGAAGGTTTGATCTCAGCGAAACTTCCGGAGATCGATGAATTGAGCAGCATTCTCGAAGGCCTCGCGTGCGCGGTATCGGTACACAGCCCCGCCGAGAAGCCGTATGGCCAATTCGTTGAACAATGGCACTTCAGCGCCACGCAGCGGGGTCAGCTTCGAGAAGCATTGCGCCGGCTTGCCGTGCGGGGCCCGGGGGATATCCTCAGGGCCGGTAACTGGCGTCATTGCAAGACCGCAAAAAGTCTCCTAAAAGTCTCCTCCAGGAAATGAGCGATTATCTCGATTCTCTTCCGGTCAGGCTTTGACGATCAGTGGCTACCGTCGTTTACATAGAGAACGCCGTCAGGGGCCATCCGCGCGTGCAGCGCGTGTGCGCACGTCTCGTTAAACCCGAAATCGTCTGGTGCGAGCGATACACCGAGGTATTCAATCCTCGGGCACAGAATTTCAGGATACAGAAAAGAAATCCGGCGCTGATACTGGCTCGCAAACACGACGGCTTCGTCATGGACGCCCCAGCCGCCTATGCCGTCGGGGGGGATGAGAATTTTTACTTTTCGCACATGCTGAATTGTATCTACGATTGCAGGTACTGCTTTCTTCAGGGCATGTTTCGCTCCGCACACTACGTATTGTTCGTCAACTACGAAGATTTCACGGCGGCGATGGCTGCCGCTCTGTCAGAAACCGATAAAAACAGAGATGTCTGGTTTTTCTCGGGTCATGATTGCGACAGCCTCGCCTATGAACCGGTCACTCGCTTCGCGGCCCACTTCGTTCCATTTTTCGAATCTCACCCAAATGCCTTTCTCGAACTCCGCACCAAGAGCACCCAGATTCGTTCACTGCTGGGACTCCAGCCGCTTTCGAACGTCATCGTCGCCTTCAGTTTTACACCACAGCCGGTCTCCGATGCGCTTGAGCACAAGGTGCCGGGTGTTGATGCACGTCTGCGCGCCATGGTGCGATTGCAGCAAGCGGGTTGGCAAGTTGGCCTTCGATTCGACCCGTTGATCTACTACGAAGGATACCAGAGCGACTACGCAGAAATGTTCAACAGCATATTCACGAAACTCGACCCGGACCGGATTCATTCCGTGGGCCTCGGTTCGTTTCGCTTGCCCCGGGACTACCACCGTAACATCACGCGACTCTACCCCGAGGAGCCGTTGTTCACTTCGCCGATGGAAGTTGGCGACGGCGGCCTGGCCGCGTATCCCCCGGCGATCAAGGATCAGTTGTTGGATTACGCATCGGGATTGCTACTACAATGGGTTTCCCCGCAAAGGCTATTCAATCACGAAAGAGACCTATCGGAGCGCTTTGTATCATGACCGGTACTAAACATAGAGAATACATCGACCTGCGCAGCGACACCGATAGAGAATACATCGACCTGCGCAGCGACACCGTAACCCGACCGACACCCGCCATGCGCCGTGCGATGAGCGAAGCGGACGTGGGTGACGACGTGTTTGGCGACGATCCCACGGTCATACGGCTTCAGCAGACGGCGGCGGATATGCTGCAGACCGAGGCGGCGCTGTTCCTGCCCAGCGGGACGCAATCCAACCTTTGCGCGCTGCTCAGCCACTGTCAGCGCGGCGATGAGTATATCGTCGGGCAGACGGCGCACACCTACCGGATGGAAGCGGGCGGGGCGGCGGTGATGGGAAGCATTCAGCCGCAGCCGCTGAACTTCGAGCCGGACGGTACGCTGGATCTCGATCTCGTCGCCGCAAATATCAAACCGGATGATCCCCACTTCGCGATTTCCCGGTTGCTGTGCCTCGAAAACACCCAGAACGGTAAGGTCCTGCCGATGGATTACCTGGCCAATGCAAGACGTTTCGCAGACGGGCACGGATTAAAGCTGCATCTCGACGGCGCTCGGGTATTCAATGCTGCCGTCAAGCTTGATGTGCCCGTTTCGGAGATCAGCCGGCACTTCGATTCGGTCTCAGTTTGCCTCTCCAAAGGATTGTGCGCGCCGGTCGGTTCGGTATTGTGCGGGTCCAGGGAGTTCATCAGGACGGCGCACAGATGGCGCAAAATGCTGGGCGGGGGAATGCGGCAGGCCGGAGTGCTGGCCTCAGCGGGCATCCTGGCGCTGATGGAACAGGGGGATCATCTGAAACGGGACCACATGAATGCCGCCGTGCTGGCAGAGCATCTCGGCAGCATCGATGAGCTCGAAATCCGATATGACGGCAACCAGACCAACATGATTTTTGCCGCAGTCAAAACCGATTTGCTTCCGACATTGATGAAAGAAATGAAAACCCGGGGCGTTCTCATCCATGGGTTCGGTGATACCATGCGGCTGGTGACCCACCATGATTTCAAGGCGGATCAAATAGGCCTCGTCGTGGATGCGTTTAAAAATTTTTTCCAAGCCCCGCAGCAATCAGCCGCGGGATGATCCAGAGACGCTAATCCTCCGACGAGGCGTCGCCTCGCGCCGGTTACCATCGATATAGATCAGCTATAGCCATCAACCGCTGGCCAGTTTGTGCGCGGCGCGGGTAGTTTCCGGCAGGCGATATCGCGGGCAGCACGCCAGGGTGTAGCGCATCGCCGTCCTCAAGGTGATTTTATGGCCAACCGAGACGTAAACGGGATTTGTATTGCGTCGCGTCCGCAGGACCGCACCGATTTTTTCGCCGTCGTGAACCAGATAAGCCCAGCTGCCTTTTTCGATGCCCACGTCCCGGTGTGACCCGATCAATCTGGATTTTGCAACGCCAATGGTCGCGATATCGGTAATCACGCCAAGGTGGCAGGCGAGGCCGAATCTGCGAGGATGTGCATACCCCTGGCCATCGCAAAGTATGATGTCCGGCATCGTCCGCACCTTTGCCAATGCGGAAAGGATCGAGGGTAATTCCCTGAACGAGAGATAACCGGGGAGGTATGGAAACAAGACCCTGCGCCTTGCCACGGCGCTCTCAACCACGGTCAGGTCCGGATATGATAAAACCACTACGGCGGCACGGGCGGTGGCGCCGTCGTTTTCGAATCCAACGTCGACGCCCGCGACCTGCTCGACGCGACCGATTTCATCCTCCAGGACTAGGCGCTGTCTCAGTTCGTCCTGAATACTCCCGGCACGCCGACTGCTGACACGCCAGGGATGCAATTTGGGGAAGGGATGTCTCTGCCTTGGGTTCACTTAAACTGCACACCCCAGGTTGACGTAGTCGAGTCAAGACTGTTTATGGTGGCTACCGGTTCGGTCTGCCCGCGATATGCGCAATGATACAATATGAATAATCAAGGGGCAGAGTCAATTTTCCAGACCAGATTTGAGGTGGATTCACACCTGCGGAAATTGACTCTGATTGCTTTCCCAGTCCAACATTGGAGCACGAAGAGAAGATGATCAAGCTGGCGGTGACGGGTGCTGCGGGACGCATGGGTCGTTGCGTAGTGCAGGCCGTGCATGCCAACCCGGATGTTGAATTGAGTTGCGCGGTAGAACACGAGGATTCGGATTCTTTGGGCCTGGATGCGGGCGTTGTGGCCGGCGTCGGCGGTCTCGGCGTTGCCATCGACTCTGAACTGGCGGAACAATTTTTCGACGTTCTGATCGAGTTCACCACGCCGGGAGCAACTTTGAATCACGCGGAACACTGCCGTGCCAGGGGCCGGCGCATGGTAATCGGCACCACCGGCCTCGATGACCCGGATAAGGAACGGGTTCGCGAACTGTCCGGAGAGATTGCAATTGTCATGGCACCGAACATGAGCATCGGGGTAAACCTGTGCTTTCACCTTGCCGGGGTTGCGGCGCGCACGCTGGGTAATGATTTCGATATCGAGATCATCGAAGCACACCATCGCCACAAGTTGGATTCACCTTCCGGCACGGCGTTGAGGTTCGGCGAGATCGTCGCATCGGAGCTCGCCCGGAATCTGGACAATCACGCGGTTTACGGACGTCGGGGTCGGGCCGGGCCAAGGCACCGGTCTGCGATCGGTTTTTCCAGCGTCCGCGGAGGAGATATCGTCGGGGAACACTGTGTGCTGTTCGCCGGTGACGGCGAGCGCATAGAGATAACCCATCGGTCTTCCAGTCGGATGACATTTGCCAGCGGTGCGGTGCGCGCGGCAATATGGTGCATGCAGCATGAACGCGGTCTGTTCGATATGCAGGACGTGCTCGGTCTCAATTGCTCCGGGAGCGCTTCTGATTTAAAATCATCGCTTTAATGACACCGGCAGACACGATACCAACGGGAGAAACTCGAACGGGTTTCTCCCTTTTTTTGGGTGGACGCCAGTTACCCATCAACGCTTGAACGGTACACAGACACATATTGATTGCTAAGGCTCTACTGGCTCTGGAAGACGGCACCTTGTTTAACGGGGTGTCCATCGGCGTAGAGGGAAGCACGGTCGGAGAAGTAGTGTTCAACACCGCCATGACCGGATACCAGGAGATCCTCACCGACCCCTCATATGCCCGCCAGATCATCACCTTGACTTGCCCGCACATCGGCAACACCGGGGCCAACACGGAGGACTACGAATCGGATCGCATATACGCTTCGGGACTGGTCGTGCGGAATGTACCCAGGCGGGTAAGCAGCTGGCGAGCCGAAGGCACGCTTTCAGATTTTCTGGTCCAACACGAACTGGTCGCGATAGCGGACATCGATACGCGCAGGCTGACCCGGCTGATACGCGAACACGGGGCGCAGCGCGGTTGCATCGTGGCGGGTGAACACATCGATCCGGCGGCCGCCGTTGCGCAAGCGCGCGCGTTCCCCGGACTGAAAGGCATGGATCTCGCCCGGGAAGTGACCACCAACCAGATCTATAACTGGTCCGAGGGCGGCTGGGAGCTGGACGGCGGCTATCGCGATTCACCGCCCTCGCAATACAAGGTCGTGGCGTACGACTTCGGCATCAAGCGCAATATACTCCGCCTGCTGGTCGATCGAGGCTGCGAGGTCACCGTGGTGCCTGCGACCACGCCGTCGGCACTGGTGCTTGCGCGGCGCCCGGACGGTGTATTCCTGTCAAATGGTCCCGGCGATCCGGAACCTTGTCACTACGCAATCCAGGCCATCGGGGAGATCGTGAATAAGGCAGTGCCGGTCTTCGGGATCTGCCTCGGCCACCAGCTGCTGGCACTGGCGTCCTCCGCGACGACGGTCAAGATGAAATTCGGACACCACGGCGCGAACCATCCCGTGCAGGACTTAGCCAGTGGCCAGGTCCTGATCACCAGCCAGAATCACGGATTTATGGTCGATGAACTGCCTTCCAATCTGGAATTGACGCACAGGTCTCTGTTCGATGGCTCCGTTCAGGGCATCCGGCGTACCGATCGTCCCGCCTTCTCTTTTCAGGGGCACCCGGAGGCCAGCCCGGGTCCTCACGATGTCGTTTATCTTTTCGACACATTTATCGACCGCATGCGTGAATACCGGCGCACGGAATCAGCGGCAAGGCAGGTGAGCGGCAATGCCTAGGCGCACCGACATCGAGAGCATCCTTCTGATCGGCGCGGGCCCAATCGTGATCGGCCAGGCCTGCGAATTCGACTATTCCGGGGTGCAGGCGTGCAAGGCGCTGAAGGAAGAGGGTTACCGCGTCGTACTGGTCAACTCGAATCCCGCAACTATCATGACCGACCCGGGATTCGCCGATGCAACCTATATCGAACCGATCACGTGGCAGGTAGTGGAACAGATCATCGAGATCGAGCGCCCCGACGCGATCCTGCCGACCATGGGGGGGCAGACCGCGTTGAACTGTGCGCTCGACCTGTGCCGGGAGGGAATTCTGCAACGATACGGGATCGAGATGATAGGCGCTACCCGCGACGCCATCGACAAGGCCGAGGACCGCGAACGGTTCAAGTTGGCAATGGAAAACCGGAATCTGGAGACCCCAAGGGGCGCCCTTGCCCACAGTATGGAAGAAGCCTTTCAGGTGCAGGCCATGGTCGGCTACCCGGCGATCATCAGACCTTCGTTCACGCTGGGCGGCAGCGGTGGCGGCGTTGCCTACAACCGGGACGAGTTCGTCGACATATGTGAACGGGGGCTCGACGCGTCACCCACCAGTGAGTTGCTGATCGAGGAATCGATCCTGGGCTGGAAGGAATTCGAAATGGAAGTGGTGCGAGATCGCAAAGACAACTGCATTATCGTCTGTTCCATAGAAAATTTCGATCCTATGGGTATGCACACGGGGGACTCCGTTACGGTTGCTCCGGCCCAGACACTCACTGACAAGGAGTACCAGTTGATGCGAGACGCCAGCATCGAGGTGTTGCGCGAGATCGGTGTCGATACCGGAGGTTCTAATGTCCAGTTCGCGATCAACCCCGATGACGGGCGCATGGTAGTCATCGAGATGAACCCCAGGGTGTCGAGATCGTCTGCACTGGCGTCCAAGGCCACGGGTTTTCCCATTGCCAAGGTCGCTGCAAAGCTGGCCGTTGGTTTCACTCTTGACGAGTTGCGCAACGAAATCACGGCAGGAGTCACACCGGCGTCGTTCGAGCCTTCCATCGACTACGTTGTTACCAAGATACCGCGTTTCGATTTCGAGAAGTTTCCGCAGGCGGACAGCGTTCTGACGACGCAAATGAAATCCGTCGGCGAGGTCATGGCAATCGGGCGCACCTTTCAGGAGTCGCTGCACAAAGCAATGCGGAGCCTCGAGATCGGGACCCACGGACTGGACCCGCAGCTCGAACCCGGCCGGGAGATAGACGACGAACTCGTGGGTATGCTCCAGGTGCCGGGCGCTAAACGCTTGTGGTACCTGGCCGATGCCATGCGGGCCGGTATGTCCGTCGAGGATATTTTCGCCCACACGCGGATCGATCCGTGGTTCCTGGCGGAGATCGAGGAACTCGTCGAGACCGAAAACACGATACGGCGGGAAGGAACCAATGCCGTCCACCGGGATGCGCTGTATCTGTGGAAGCGCAAGGGATTTTCGGATCACCGGCTGGCACAGCTTCTGGGCGTCAGTGAAGACGCATTTCGGGCGCAGCGCCGCGCGCAGGGGGTGCGGCCGGTCTACAAACGGGTCGATTCCTGTGCCGCCGAATTCGCTGCAGCGACCGCGTATATGTACTCTACCTACGAGGAGGAGTGCGAGGCGAATCCCGAAAAGACCAGAAAGATCATCGTACTGGGAGGCGGCCCGAACCGCATCGGGCAGGGTATCGAGTTCGACTACTGCTGTGTGCATGCGTCTATGGCGCTGCAGGAGGACGTATTATGGTCAACTGCAATCCGGAGACGGTGTCGACCGATTATGATACGTCGGACCGCTTGTATTTCGAACCGCTGACTCTCGAGGATGTCATCGAGATCGTCCATGTCGAAAATCCCGACGGAGTAATAGTGCATTATGGCGGCCAGACTCCCTTGAAACTGGCACGCGAACTCGAAGCCGCGGGTGCGCGGATCATCGGTACGTCTCCGCAGGCGATCCATCGTGCGGAGGACCGCGAACGCTTCCAGCGGCTTCTGCAAGATCTCGATCTGCTTCAGCCGCCCAACCGAATTGCCGCCAGCGCACAGGAAGCGCTGCAACTGGCGGGGGAGATTGGCTATCCACTGGTCGTAAGGCCGTCGTACGTACTCGGGGGGCGCGCCATGGAAGTGGTGCACAACGCAGCTGACCTGGAAAACTACATGAAGGCGGCCATCCAGGTTTCCAATGAATCGCCGGTGCTGCTCGACCGTTTTTTGAACGACGCCATCGAGGTCGACGTGGACGCCATCTGTGACGGTAAGGACGTGCTGATCGGCGGCATCATGGAACACATCGAGGAAGCGGGCGTGCATTCCGGGGATTCCGCCTGTTCGCTGCCGCCGTACAGCCTTCCGCACGAAATTCTGGACCAACTGCGTGAGCAGACCGGGGCGATGGCCAGGGCACTCGAAGTTGTTGGCTTGATGAACGTGCAGTTCGCCGTGAAGGACGGTCAAATTTACGTGCTCGAGGTCAATCCGCGCGCCTCGAGGACGGTGCCGTTCGTGTCCAAGGCGACGTCCAGGCCGCTGGCCATGATCGCTGCACGCTGCATGACGGGACGCAGCCTGGCCGAACAGAACGTAATGGACGAGATCGTTCCCCGGTATTACTCGGTGAAGGAGGCGGTGTTTCCATTCATCAAATTCCCCGGAGTCGATACCGTGCTCGGGCCGGAAATGAAAAGCACGGGCGAGGTCATGGGAATCGGCTGGAGCTTCGGTGAAGCCTACGGCAAGTCGCAGGTTGCATCGGGTACCAGAATACCTGCCAGCGGGCGGGTGTTGATCAGCGTCAAGACAACGGATCAGAAGCCCTGCGTGGCGGTCGCCCGTTATTTGGCCGATAATGGATTCTCCCTCGTTGCCACTCACGGCACAGCGGCGGTATTGAAAGAGGCCGGAATAGAGGTAAAGCGGATAAACAAGGTGCTCGAAGGACGGCCCCATGTCGTCGATATGATAAAGAACAAGGAGATCGACCTCATTATTAACACGACGGCAGGCAAACAGAGCCTTAAAGACTCCTACACCATCCGGCGGGCGGCTCTGCAAAACAAAATCACCTACTTCACCACCCTTGCCGCCGCACGCGCCGCCTGCGAGGCGCAC
>CAMYOI010000026.1 GCA_947259955.1 uncultured Gammaproteobacteria bacterium | reverse complement strand
GTCTACTCGCTGCTGCCGCGGCAGATATTTGCAGTGGACGAAATCTGCAGCCTTTGGGCGCAACGAATAGACGCCATGGAGCAGGGTACGACACCATGAAAATCAAACGTGTTGAGGCATTCCAGATATACGATTCCCGCGGCAAACCAACCGTGGAGTGCACCGTCACGATGGAAAACGGTGCGGTGGGCTCGGGACTTGTGCCCTCCGGGGCGTCCACCGGGCGCACCGAAGCGCTCGAACTCCGTGATCACGATCCGCGGCGGCTGAGGGGGGATGCCGTGTTCTCGGCGGTGCGTAATATAGAAGGCGAGATCGCACCCGTTGTCGAGGGCATGGACGTGTTCGACCAGGAAGCCGTAGACGATACGATGTGTGACCTCGACGGGACCGTGAACAAATCCCGACTGGGTGGCAATGCAATCCTGGCGGTATCGATGGCTGTGGCCAAAGCAGCAGCCGCGGTTGATCGGGTGCCACTGTTCCATTATCTGGGTGGCGGTCGGGAGTACCTGATGCCGATGCCGCAGATCCAGCTGTTTGGTGGAGGAGCCCACAGCGCATGGCGAACGGATATTCAGGACTTTCTTGTCATCCCCGTCGGTGCGGAAGATTTTCCACAGAGTCTCGAGATCACTCACAACGTATACCATGCCGCCGGAGACTGGATGCGGGAACATAAAAAGTATTTCGGCGTCGCCGATGAGGGCGGATACTGGCCGGAATTCGACAGTCACACCCAGGTGCTCGACGCGGTCATGAAGTGCATTGAACTTGCCGGTTATACGCCGGGTAAAGAAGTGGCAATCGCGCTGGATGTCGCGGCCAGTGAGCTATATGACGGTGCGTTGTATCGATTCGGCCTGGAAGACCGTGCGTTGAACCGTGACGAACTCCTCGGGTTGTTCATGGCATGGTGCGCCGACTATCCCATCGTGTCACTGGAAGACCCGTTCTCGGACCAGGACCCGGACGGCTGGGCGTCGATTCGATCCGAACTGGGGGACCGTATTCAACTCATTGGTGACGACCTGTTTACAACCAACATCCATCTGATCGAGAAAGGCGTAGAGAGAAACCTGGCCAATGCAGTGTTGATCAAACCCAATCAGATCGGAACCCTGACCGAGACCCTGGCGGCGATCCGATTGACCCAGGCTTCAAGCTGGCGTCCCGTGGTGTCGGCGCGCTCGGGTGAGACCGAGGACACGCTTATATCGCATCTTGCGGTGGCGACGAATGCGGGGCAGATCAAGGTAGGGTCGTTTGCCCGCAGCGAACGCATGGCCAAGTGGAATGAACTCCTGCGCATCGAGCGTTGTCTCAGCAAGAAGAATGCAGTGTTTGCAGGTAGAAAGATCCTGGAACCGCGGTAAAGGGCCAGATTCCTGCCCCAGGTCGACCATTTGTGCCTTTTGAACGGATACGGGTTTTATCTCTGTCAAACATATGTTATGCCATACTTGAAAATATCGCGATCAATCGAGGATCACACGATGTTGAGCCATATCAACCGCATTGCAGCTGATTTTCAGAAAGAACACGGTTATCCGCCCAATACGTTGTTTCTCAACAGACAGCACCTGGCGCGGCTGAAAATAGAGTTTGCCGGAGTCAATATAGAAAAAATGCTGCAAGTGCTCGGCATGGACATCCGTTTGGAGCAGGAAAGCAGCCATCCGCACGTCGGCTGGTACGACCACGGCGACCGGGAAGTCGGCTGACCCGCACATTGCGGCAGAGCGGCCAGGTTAGTTATGGCCAAATCCCCGAATTCCACCAAACTAGACGAGGTTGTCGCGAACGCGCGACGACAGGCCGACCAGCGAATGAGCGGCTATCGCGAACAGTCGTTGCGCTTGTTCCCCTGGATCTGTGCACGCTGCGGTCGGGAGTTCGACCGCAAGAATCTGCATGAACTGACGGTCCACCACAAGGACCACGATCACGACAACAACCCCCCGGACGGCAGCAACTGGGAAAACCTCTGCCTCTACTGTCACGACTGGGAGCACCAGAAATACACCGAGCACATTCGTGGAGACGGCGCCTGGTTCGGCGTTACGGCAAAAGAACCGGCGGCAGCGACGCACAAGCCCTTTTCCGATCTAAGGGATTTACTACAAAAAAAATAAAAATCCGGTTACCGGCATCGCGGCATTTCAGCTGACGAATCGGTGGGGACTATAGGGCGTCAGATCTATCGAGGTTTTTCTCGACGTCACCAGGTCGGCGACCAGCATCCCGGTCGCACCTCCGAGGGTCAGACCGATGTGCTGGTGCCCAAAGGCAAAGATGACTCTGTCGGAGCGATGCGACGGACCGATCACGGGCAACGCGTCAGGAAACGTCGGTCGGAATCCCAGCCAGGTGTCATCGGGTTGGCCGATGTCGCCGAACATTTGTCGTGCTCTGCGGCGAAGGTATTCGATCCTGCCCGGATTCGGTTCCGCCTCCAGGCCGGCGAGTTCCACCGTGCCGGCCAGCCTCAGACCCTGCGCCATGGGCACCGCGTAGAACCCACCCTCAGCCCAGGCCACCGGTTGGCGGACGAGATGACCTTGGTCCCCGTACAGGATGTGGTAGCCACGCTCCGTATCCAGCGGCAGGTCTTCCGCGCCCGACCCCGCAATCGACCGTGACCAGGCCCCGGCGGCAACGACGAGCCGCCTGCAGGTTATTCTAGAGCCGTTGTCGAGGACCACGGTCACAGCATCTACACTGGGAACTATCTCGGTGACACCCAATTGCGTGAACTGACCACCGTCCGCTACGAACCGGTCGACATAAGCCTGCACCATACCCTGGGGATCACGCACTAGCCGCGTTTTTTCGAACGACAACGCGCGATGCACCGGCATTCGGACATTAGGTTCGAGTTCCCGAAACTCCGCGGCGTTCAACTCCACGATGTCCGCGCCGTGTCGTCGTCGTGTTTCCGTGTCCGATCGGGCCGATTCATAACCGCGCTCACTCGTGTATATGTATACCAGGCCGCGCCGGTCTGATAAAAAACCTTGCGCATCGCTGCGAGCAATTAACGGGTCGATGCCCGCATCGGTCAGGGCCAACAGCTTGCCAAGGTGTCTGCTTGAGCTTTCCACGCGCCGCCTGGTGCAGTTGCGCAGGAATGCCGCCTGCCAGGCCGGATGGGTCAAGGCGTACCACCAATCGATGCGCAGTGGACTGTCCCCGTTGAAAAGCAGACCGGGCAGGCGGGGGAAAATACCCGGTGAATTGATCGGTATGCAGGCGTAACTGGCAATGGTACAGGCGTTGCCATAGGACGCCCCGCTGCCGGGAATTTGTCGATCAAGAAGCAGGACTTCGTGGCCGTCGGCCTGTGTCCACAAAGCCGTCGAAGCCCCGACAATTCCCGCGCCGATCACGGCAACGTCATATTCCCTGGAGCCAGTCATTAATCAAAGTTTCCTAGCCTGAACAATTCGAGGAAGATGGCATTGAAGATGAATCCGGGCGACCTTTCCGAGACCATCGCCAGCAGGGATGCTGGCGCTGAGCCTACAAGGATGTATTCACGGCGTGTCTCGGAAAGGTCGCCAGGATTCATACTGATACTTGAAATTGTGGGACCGCAATGGAGCAAGATCTCTATTGTTCGGCAATGACGGTTTTCTGCAAGCGCTGCCGCCGGCGCTGTTCCAGAGGGGCAACCAACACGCCCATCAGGGGCGGTACCAGGATCAACGTGAGTATGGCCGACAAGGACAAACCTCCCACGACCACGGAACCGAGGCCGCGATAGAGCTCCGAACCGGCGCCTGGAAACAGCACCAGGGGCAGCATGCCGAAGACGCTGGTCAGGGTGGACATGAATATCGGCCGGATACGGTTCTGGGTCGCGGTAATGATTGCGGCCCCAGCATCCATGTGATCTTCACGAAAGTGGTGCAGCGCTTGATGGACGAGCAGAATCGCATTGTTGACGACTATGCCGATCAGGATGACGAAACCAAGCAGGGTGAGCATGTCGAGTGGCTGAAACGTGTACATATTCAGAACCACGAGCCCGCCAACGCCGCCGGCGGCGGCCACCGGAACGGACAGCAGAATGATCAGCGGATAGATGAAGCTCTCGAACAGAATCGCCATCACCAGATATACAATCACCATTGCCAGGCCCAGATTGATCACCATGGCATCCCAGGTCTGGTTGAGCTGGTCGGCGGTGCCGGAAATGAGCAGCTTCACACCCGGAGGCAGTCCTTCCTCGATGAGCGGCTGCATGACCGATTCGCGCACGGTATCCAGTGCAGCCTCCAGTGGCGTGCCGGGAGCGGGCCGTATCTCGATGGTAATCGTTCGCTGCCGCTCGCGATGCCGCAATTCGGTGGGCCCTGAAGTCATGATGATGTTGGAGAGAGTGCTTGCCGGGACGATGCGGCCCGCGGACGTAATCACCGGCAGACTCCCGATTCCCTGGGTCTCGGTGACCGCGTCCTGCCTGCCTCGCAGTACCAGATCCAGGCGTTCGCTCCCTACCGTGACTTCGGCAACTCGCAGCCCATCATTGAATGCATCTACGGTTTCTCCCAATTCACGCGCTGTTACGCCGTTGTCCGCCAGCCGGATTCGGTTGGGCTCCACGCGTATCTCCGGTGCCCCCAGCTCGAGGCCCGGATTGGGCCGCAGCTGATTGCCCTCGGTCAGGGGAAACTCATGTGCGATTTTGCCCATCGAGCGAAGCGCTATGCCCAGCAGTTGCTCGATATCCGGCCCGGAGATATCGAGCTCGATCTTACGCCCTCCACCGATGCCCCGACCGAAGATAGACGGTTGATTGATGAAGCCAAAGGTCCCGGGTTCGCTGAATACCGGCCCTTCCAGAATTGGAATCAACTCACCCGCTCGCTGCGGATCGGTGGCAATGGCGCCCAGGAAAGTAGTGGCGCGGGTGGCTACATAGAAAAATCGCTCGATCTTGGGCGGTCCACCTGGGGCGGACTCTGGACCGGTTTCTATCGCCCAGTACGGTCGAGTCGCCTGTTCGATGCCCGATGCGATTTCGGCCGTGGTCTCCAGGTTGTACCCCGGCGGCGGTATGATGATCCCGAACACGAGGTTTCGATTCCCCTCGGGGAGATATTCCAGCTTCGGTAAATACATCCACGCCAGCGCGCCGGCGACAACGGTGACCACCGATACCAGCACCAGCGCAAGAACCCGGTTTGCAACGACTGCTCGTGTGTAGCCGACCGCCATTCTGCTGAATGCTTCTCCAAAGTGGTCAACGACGGGGACGCGCAGGCGTCGAATCGACTTCTCCTCGCCTCCCGCGCCGGAAAACTCGAACAGCCGTTGTGAAATGGCCGGAATGACGGTGGTGGAAACCAGAAGCGAAAGCATCACCGATACCGAAATGGCCACCGCAATATCCCGAAACAACTGCCCGGCCTCGAGTTCCATGACGAGAATCGGGATGAACACCATCACCGTCGTCAGGGCCGACACCAGCACCGCCCCCCAGACCTGCCGCGCACCCTCGTAGGCGGCCTGGGCGGCACTATGGCCTTGTTCCCTGAGCCTATAGATGTTCTCCAGCACGACGATGGCCGCATCAACCACCATCCCGACCGCGAATGCTATGCCCGCCAGAGAGATGACGTTGATCGAGCGCCCCATCGCCGCCATGGCGACGAAGGCACCGATCACCGACACAGGAATGGCCACCGCGATCACCAGCGTCGCTCTCAAGGAGCGAAGAAAGAGCAGCAGGATCACTATCGCCAGCGAGCCGCCTATCCAGATATTTTGCCTGACCAAATCGATGGCCGAATTGATATACACGGTCTCATCGTAGACCTGTCGCAAAGTAATTCCGGAACCCGGGATCACGGTCTCATTGAGATCCAGGACGGCCTGGCGGATTCCCGCCATGGTCTCGATCACGTTGGCGCCGGTCTGACGCTTGGCGCTCATCGCCAGCGAGTCTTCTCCCAGTAGCCGGATGTTTGCGGTGGCGTCCTTGAATCCGAAACGGACTTCCGCGATATCGCCAACCGTCACCCGGGCCAGTCCGCCGCCTGTGGTCCGGTCGTTGGATCGCACGACGACATCGCGCACTGCCTGAAGGGAATTCAGCTCACCTTCCGCGCGCACCACGTAGCGGCGCTTGCCCTCGTCCACATCGCCCGCGGACATGGAGGCGTTCGCCGCCCGAAGTGCGTTGGCAAGCGCGGGGATCGTCAGGCGGTATTGGGCGAGCAGCTCAGGCTCCACCACGATCTCGATCTGACGCTCACCGCCGCCGTAAACATCCACCCGGCTGACGCCCGGTACGCGCTCGATACGCTCCTTGACGACATCCGCGACAAAATCACCGTACTCGTGCACAGGGCGGTCGTTGCCTTTACTGCGATTCAATATGAACCAGGCAATGGCATTGTCTTCGCTGCCCGCTGTATCCAGCGTTGGTTGATCGACCTCGTCCGGATAGCTCGGCACACGATCGAGCCGGTTCGCCACCAGCAACAGCGCCCTATCCATATTGGCGCCAACGGAAAACTCGAGGGAAATCTGGCTGCGGCCGGGTTCCGCTCGTCCGGTAATGGTTTCCAGGCCCTCGAGGCCGGAGAACTGCTCTTCCTGACGATTGACGATTTCTCGCTCGACCTCTGCCGGCGCCGCACCGGGCCAGTAGGTGGTGACGGTGATAATCGGCCGATTGACGTCCGGGGCGAGCTGGATAGGAATGGTCCGAAGCGCTACCAGGCCGAACAGAACCGTCATCAGCACCGCGGATATCACCGCAATGGGACGGTGTATGGCGGTGTGGATCAGGTTCACGACGATCCCCTGTCTACTGACACCTTCGTATCCGGTCGCAAGCGTTCGTTACCTCGCACCACGACCGGCTCTCCCTCCTTCAAACCGCCCAGGACTTCGAAACGGCTGCCCACCGCAACTCCCAGCTCGACCGGCCTGATCTTGGCAACATCGTCCACCACGACGTAGACCAACTCCGTGCCCTGACGCCTGATGATCCCATCCTTGTGAACGGACAAAACGGAGCGTGGCGCGCCCACCGGGATGTTCAACGTCACACTTTGATCTACCGCAAGGCGTTTTGGCCTTTTCCTGAATTGAGGTATAAAGCGCGTCGCCCGGGTCCGGGTCAGTTTGTCTTCCTGCGGAACAATGGCTCTTACCACGGCGCTGTGTTCACTGCCATCGTCGAGGACGATGAGAACACCGGTCCCCTCCTCTATGCCGGACAATCGGTCGAACGGGATATCAGCCTCGACTTCGAGGGATTCATCGGCGACGATCTCGGCCACGGTCTCGCCGGTTTTGACGAATGCGCCGGCCTCCGTGGAACGCCGCACGATCACGCCGGCGTAAGGCGCTCTGACCTTGGTATGTTCCAGGCTGAGCTCTACCATCTGCTTGCCGGCCGCGGCGGAATTTACCGCAGCCAGCGCCTCGTTCACCTTTGCCTCGGCAATGACCACTTTCTGTACGGCGTCGTCGACCACCGCCCTGGAAGTTACCGCCCTGTTCTTGATGCCTTTGAGTCGCTTCACTTCCTGACGGGCGAGATCGAGTTCCGCCTTACGGGTCGTAAGCAGCGCCTGTGCTTCTCCGAGCCGCGCGTCAGCAAGCGTGTGTTGAACCTCCAGCGCCGCGGTATCGAGTTCGGCCACGACCTCGCCCCTGGTTACGCGATTTCCGATCTGCACGTGCACGGCGCTCACCGGACCGTCGATCCGCGCCGAGATGCTGCCGGCCTGAGTCGGCACCAGCCGACCGATCACCGGTACGGTCTGCGTCACCGGCTCGATCCGCACGGCGTCGACTCGGACCAGTGACACCTCTTCCATCTGCCCATTGGCCGGACCATGAAAGCCCAGCGTGCTGCAGAAAAGTAAAGACCATAAACTCAGATGATATGAATTTTTCACGTGTTTACAGCAAGTCAGTCGGCCCGCCCAGAATGATGGAGAGTATACCTGCTTGGTTGCACCAAGCCACTAAAGGGCTTACCCTTTCCACAATACCGTATTTTGGCCTTTCAAGGGATACATATGAACGTCGAACAAGCCCGTTTCAACATGATAGAACAGCAGATCAGGCCGTGGGATGTCCTGGATTCGCGGGTGCTGGAACTGCTGTCCACGCTGCCCCGGGAAGCATTCGTTCCGGAGGATCAGCAGGCGCTGACATTCGTCGATACCCATGTCTCGCTGGCCCATGGACAGGTGATGATGCAGCCCAAACAGGAGGCGAGATTGCTTCAGGAGTTGAACGTTGGGCCAAAGGACCGCGTGCTGGAAATTGGAACGGGCAGCGGATACATGACCGGGTTGCTGGCAAGCCTTGCCGCCGAAGTCGACAGCGTCGACATTTTTGCCGACTTTCTGGAATCAGCGCGGGCGAAGTTGCGGGCGCGGGGTTTCACCAATATCAACTTCGCCGAGGGTGACGCTGCGCAAGGATGGGACGGGAACGGTCCCTACGATGTCATCGTCCTGACCGGCTCGATACCCGATTTGCCGCAGCGTTTTATCGACAATCTGAACCCACGCGGGCGACTGGCCGCCATTGTCGGCACGGAGCCCATCATGGAGGCGGTTCTGGTTATGAAGCTCGAAGACGGATCGATAAAGAGATCATCGTTGTTCGATACCAGTCTGCCGCCTTTGATCAATGCCATCCGTCCACCCCGGTTTGTTTTCTAGTCAGCACATCGCCGGCGAGTTTGCATAAATCAACCGCCGATCTTCACAGTCGATGATTATCAGATTCGGATTCTTGTTTGTCCTGTGTTTCGTCGCGCTCGTGCGGACGGCGGGGGCAATCGACATCATCTCCATTTATGAACTCGCCCTGGCCAACGACGCCACGTTCGGCGCAGATGCCGCGGAGTATCGCGCGGAGCAGCAGGCGCCAACCACGGCCCGGAGCCTGCTGCTCCCCGCACTTTCCGCAGGTGCGGGGCTGGGCCGGGTCCGGGATGAAAGAACCGGGGGAAATGATTTCACCGCCGGCGGCGATGTGGTCACTGACGGTTCGGCCACATATGGCAGCACCGACTACTATATCCAGTTCCGGCAATCGATATACGATCGCCGCAAGATACTGACCTACAGGCAGTCGAAAACGAGGGCGGCGGAATCCGATGTGGATTTTGCCATCGCACGTCAGGACCTGATCATACGAACCGTTGACAGATATTTTACCGTACTGGCGGCCAGGGACAATATTGACCTGACGTTGGCAAACCGGAAAGCGCTTCAGCGACAGCTGGAACTGGCGGAAGAACGTCTGCAGGTCGGACTGGGAACGACCACCGACCTGTTCGAGGCCCAGGCCAGATTCAGCCTGGCGGAGGCCGAGGAAATCGAGGCATACAATCTTCTCGAAAATGCGCGCCAGTCCCTGGCGGAACTGATCGGCCAGGTACCGCCGAGCACACTGGTAAGGCTCAAACCCGATGCACCACTTATTTCTCCGGAGCCAAACGATATCGATACCTGGGTACAACGGGCAATCGCGAACAATCTGGAGCTGACGGCCAGCAAAAGAACCGAGGAAATCGCGCTGCAGGAGATAGAAAGAGAAAAGGCCGGTCATCTGCCGGTTCTGGATTTCGTAGTGAACCATAATGTAATCGATGATGATGGCAGTATTTCAGGACCCGCGTTTCGCACCGAGGGCACGGATGCGATGGTGCAGTTGACACTGCCGATTCTCGAAGGTGGTGTGGTTGTGTCCAGAACGAAGGAAGCGGGATTCCGATACCAGGCGGCCCAGGAAAGAACTGAAAGCGCCCGCCGCTCGGCCGAACAGATCGCGCGCTCCGCTTTTCTGAACACAATCACCAGGATCAGGCAGGTCGAGGCGCTGGACAAGGCCGTGCTGGCAAGTGAAAGCGCCGTGGAGGCCAAGCAGGAGGGATTCGATGCGGGCTTGAATACCAATATCGATGTGCTCGATGCACAACGCGATCTGTTCAGGGCGCAGCGCGACCATCTCAGGAGCCGATACGATTACATTCTTAACCGGTTGGCTCTGGAAGCGGTCGTGGGAGATCTGCGCAGAGACGACATCGTACAGGTAAACGGCTGGTTGCAATGAAAGAAGCCAATCTGGAAACCTCCGCGCAGGCCGAAACCGCTTTTTATTCCGCGTTCGAAAGTGCGGACCTCGAAGCAATGATGGCGGTGTGGTCCACGGATGACAACATCGTCTGCATACATCCCCACGGGCCGCGATTGACCGGTCCCGTGGAAATTCGTGACAGCTGGCGGCAAATCATGGCCAATTCGCCGCGCATGTGCTTCAGACTAGATGAATTGAACTCGGTTAGAAGTGAGGGGCTTGCTATCCACTTCGTCAACGAACATATCCATGTCGGCTCTAGCGTGGCTCAAGAATTTACCATCTTGGCCACCAACGTGTACCGGCGCACCGGCGAAGGCTGGCGAATAATTCTCCACCACGCATCACCGACTCCGGAATCGATCCGGAACATCATCGACTCCAGCGAAACCGATAGCAGCGGGGACTTTACCGTACACTGACCTGCAGTATGCGGGCTAGATGAATTCTGAAAACAAAGACATGGTTTTTCGCAGTGCCCCCTTGTTCTCCTCGATCAACTTGCGACCGGCTTCACCCGTTCTGAAACGCCGGTTGGGATCAGCCAGGAAACCATCGACTGCGCCCAGAAGTTCCTCTGCATTGTCGACCCGGGTCCCGGCTTTTCTCTCCAATACGAGCTGGCTGATCTCCAAAAAATTGAACATATAAGGTCCAAAAACCACCGGGACGCCAAGGGCACAAGGCTCCAGCACATTGTGGCCGCCGTGGCGAATCATGCTGCCGCCGACCAACGCAACATCTGAAGCCGCGTAAAGCAGAGTCAGTTCACCCATGCTGTCGCCGACATAGATGTCCGTGTCCGATATGTCCAATCTCGACTCGCTTCGGCACACCACATTGAAGCCGCTCTTTCGCGCAAGCCTCGTGACAACGGCAAAACGCTCGGGATGCCTTGGGACGAGCACGAGGATCAGATCGGAATGTTTCTCCTTGAGCTTGCGGTAAACCTCCAGAACAATTTCCTCCTCACCTTCGTGGGTACTGCCTGCAATCCATACCCGACGTTCCTGCCCCCACTCACGGCGCAGGACCTGCGCAACCTCGTTCAGACTGGCCGGAATGCGGACCTCGAACTTTATACTGCCGGTGATCTCTATTGCCGCGGGCGGTGTTCCGAGTTCCTGCAGGTATCTCGAATCTCGGGGGCTTTGCACCGCGAATCTGGAAACTTTTCTCAGAACGGCGCCGATGAATCCGCTCACTTTGCTGTATTTACGAAAGGAACGTTCCGACAGCCTAAGGTTGGCGAACAGGACCGGAATACCCCTGGAGCTGCATTTTAAAATAATGTTGGGCCAGATTTCGGTTTCCATGATGATCAAGGTCCGCGGCCGCACGGTATCCAAAAACCGGTTCACGGACCCGGGGTAATCATAGGGGACGTAGCAGTGCATGACGCTGGTACCGAACAATCGCCTGACCTCGTCCGACCCGGTGGGAGTCATGGTGGTCACTAGGATGTTACGCCCATCGCCGGACAACAGCGTCTGTATCAGAGGAGCGGCCGCCCTCGCTTCGCCTACGGAAACGGCATGAACCCAGACATCGGCGGTTTTATCGACAACGACCCACCCGAAGCGCTCCCTCCATCGGCTCCAGTAGTCCGGATTCTTGTAGCCACGGATGAGCAACCGCAAAAGAATAATTGGCAGAAACAGGTACAGAAATGGCGTATAGATGTAATTCACTTCGCCAGCCAGTCGCGCGCACCCAGAAATCTCTCGTAAAGCTCCGCTTCCGGGCTCCCGGCGGCGGGCTGGTAGTTGTAGCGCCATGAGACCCTTGGCGGCATGGACATCAAAATCGATTCGACCCGGCCACCGGACTGCAGGCCGAACAGAGTACCGCGATCGTAGACGAGGTTGAATTCAACATAGCGGCCCCTGCGATAAAGCTGCCATTCCCGTTCCCTTTCACCGTAGGGCGTGTTTTTCCTTTTGTTGACGATAGGAACGTAAGCCCCCAGATAACCGTTGCCGACGCTGCGAAGAAAACTGAAACACTGCCGGAACCCCCACTCATTCAAGTCATCGAAAAACAGCCCGCCCACTCCACGGGTTTCATTCCTGTGCTTGAGAAAAAAATATTCATCACACCATTTCTTGAATCGCGGGTAAACTTCAACACCAAAATCCCTGCAGACCTCTTGTGCGGTGGCATGCCAGTGCTCAACATCCTCCTCGAATGCATAGTACGGCGTGAGGTCGAAACCGCCACCGAACCACCAAACCGGGGAGGGGTTGTCCAGACCGCTCACCAGGCAGCGCACATTCATATGTGAAGTCGGCACATAGGGATTCCTGGGATGGATCACCAGGGATACACCCTGGGCCCGGAATCCCTGGCCACTCAATTCCGGGCGCCGAGCCGTGGCAGCGTCGGGCAATCTGGATCCCCTGATACTTGAGTAATTCACACCTCCCTTTTCGATCACCTCGCCGTCAGTGAGAACCCGGGTGATGCCGCCGCCGCCCTCCGAATGCGACCATCGTTCTTCCATGAACCTGCCACCGCCGTCTTCGGCCTCGAGAGCCCGGCAAATGTCGATCTGCAGCGATTGCAGATAGTCGTCAACGCCCTCGACGTCCGGAAGGTCTTGCACTAGCCGCTCCTGGTGACCCGATCGGTGATGACATCTCTGATTTCACTGGGGCTTGCACGCCCTCCCAGGTTACCCGAAAGTATGAAGTCGACGTTATCGCCAAACTCACGGTAAACGGCCTTGGCCGATTTCGCCGGTGGTCGTCCATGTCTGTTGGCGCTGGTGGAAACGAGTGCGATCCCGGCGTGATTGCACAGGGCGGCAGAACCCCTGTGGGCGGTAACTCGAACAGCGATGGCTGAATTTTGCCCGGTCAACAATCTGGATACTCCGGGGCGCACGGGCATCAGCCAGGTTACGGGCCCGGGCCATGAAATGGCCGCCTTGCGCAACTGTTGCGCGTCGCAATCTATGTATCGCAACAATTGCGGCAGTTTTGCTGAAATGAGGATGAGGCCTTGCTGCCATCGTCGCCGTTTGATACGAAGCAAGCGACGCACGGCGTCATGTTGCCGGGGATCGCACCCCAGCCCGTAGCATGACTCCGTCGGGTAAGCCACGATCCCGCCGGCCTTGATGACTTCAGCAGCTGTTTTTAGATCGTTGGTATCCACACTGGCGGGGCATGCAGGCTGAGGGTCGCGGTTTGCGCGCTATAGATTCTGCTGCAGTGCCCTGTCCTTTGCGAGGACCTGATTTGCATTTTCTTCCCGGTCCCGTAGCAGATTCCGGGCGATGCGTTCATCGGAAACACCGATGATCTGTGCCGCCAGATAAGCCGCATTCCTTGCGCCCGCCTTGCCTATCGCGACGCAGGCGACCGGGACGCCACCGGGCATCTGCACCGTGGACAGAAGTGAATCCTGGCCCCGCAACGGGCCAGCATCCATGGGCACACCGATCACCGGTTTCAGCGTCAACGCAGCCACCGCGCCGGCGAGATGCGCGGCAAGACCGGCAGCAGCGATGAATACGGCACAACCGCGTTTATCGGCGTCCTTTACGTATTGATGGGTTGCAGCGGGTGTGCGGTGTGCGGAGGTGATCTTTACCTCCCAGTGGATCTCGAGCTTGCTCAGGGTGTCCAGTGTGTTCTGCATGACTTCCAGGTCCGAATCTGAACCCATCAGTACGGCAACGAATTTTTTTGTCATTGATCTCGTATCTATGTCAGGTGAAAGAAATGAATATTCCGATCATGGCGGCGTGATCGATATCACGAGTGACGCCGATGTCGGTTAATGGTCTTCACGGTACAAAGCCCTGTGTCCTATGTCGGACCTGTAGAATGCGTCTTTCCATTGTATGCTGGAAACGGCCCGATAAGCCGCTTCCCGGGCATCACCGACCGTGCCGCCCAACGCCGTGACGCACAGCACCCGTCCACCGCTGGTCACGATTTTTCCATCCCTGATCTGCGTGCCGGCGTGAAACGTCTTGACATGGGCCGATGCCGCCCGATCCAGGCCGTAAATTTCATGTCCCTTGTCGTAATCACCGGGATAGCCCCCAGCCGCCATTACTACACCCAGCGCGACCCTGGGATCCCATTCGACTTCGATCTCATCCAGTCGTCCGCTGACGCCATGTTCACACAACTCGACGAGGTCCGATCTCATTCTCATTAAAATCGGTTGTGTTTCAGGATCACCGCAGCGGCAATTGTATTCGAGAACTTTGACGGCACCATCATCAGCAATCATCAGTCCGGCATACAAAAAACCGGTGTAGGAGATTCCGTCCTCCGCCATTCCCAGGACCGTAGGCCGGATCACCTGCGCAAGGATATCGGCATGCAGGGCATCGGTAACAACGGGCGCGGGGGAGTAGGCGCCCATGCCGCCGGTATTGGGTCCCCGGTCTCCGTCATCCCGGGCCTTGTGATCCTGTGAACTCGCCAGGGGGAGGATGTTCGAGCCGTCGACCATGCAGATGAAACTCGCCTCTTCTCCGATCAGGAATTCTTCGATAACCACGGTCGATCCGGCGGATCCAAAGCGGTTGGATTCAAGGCACTGTCTTACCGCCTCTACCGCATCACGCACCTCTCGTGCAATCAGGACTCCCTTACCAGCCGCCAGGCCGTCGGCCTTCACGACGAGAGGGGCGCCAACCTCATTTATGTAACGCTCGGCATCCGGCACGCTGTCAAAACTCCGGTACGCCGCCGTCGGAATGTCATGGCGAGCCATGAAATCCTTTGAAAATTTTTTGGAGCCCTCCAGCTGTGCGGCTTCACGACTGGGCCCAAAGCAGCGCAACCCGCGCTCCCGGAACTCGTCCACTATACCCCCGACCAGAGGCGCCTCGGGGCCCACCACGGTAAGATCGATCCGATTGTCGACCGCGAAGGCGACCAGGGCATCTATTTCTTCAGCACCGATATCGACATTTTTCACCCCGGGCTCAGCGCCGGTGCCGGCATTGCCCGGGGCGACGAAAACCTGATCTACCCGCTTCGACTGCGCCGCTTTCCATGCCATTGCGTGTTCACGCCCGCCACCACCGATTATCAGTACCTTCATGACTTCCCGCTACTGCTTGAGACCGGGGGCAGCATACTTTCTACCTTGGCCGGCCAAGAAATTCATCGCTCATTTCCGGGTCAAGGAAAATCTACATTTTCCCGGGTGTTAGTGCCTGAAGTGCCGCATTCCGGTAAACACCATGGCAATGCGGTGTTCATTGCACGCGGCAATGACTTCTTCGTCTCGCATCGATCCGCCCGGCTGTATCACCGCGGTAATACCAGCCGCGGCAGCGGTATCTATGGCGTCGCGAAATGGAAAGAATGCATCAGAAGCCATAACGGACCCTTTGACCTCGAGACCGGCGTGTTCCGCCTTTATGGCAGCGATCCGGGCGGAATTGACGCGGCTCATCTGCCCGGCGCCGACGCCAATGGTCGCACGTTGTTTTGCGTAGACAATGGCGTTTGACTTGACGAACTTGGCAACGCGCCAGGCAAACAGCAAATCCTCCGATTCCGATTCATCGGGGCTTCTTGACGTTACCGTCGCGCGGTCGGCATACAGATCCACATCCCGGTCCTGCACAAGAAGCCCGCCGTTGACTCGCTTCAAATCCAGATATTCTTCGGCTACCGGATTCAATTCGCCGCACCTCAGCACCCTTACATTCTTCTTCGCAGATAAAACTTCCATCGCCGCCGGTTGGATATCCGGGGCAACGATGACCTCAACGAATTGTCTATCCGCAATGGCCTTCGCGACATCCGCCGTCAGATCATCGTTGAAAGCAATGATCCCGCCGAATGCAGATTCTGCATCGGTGGCGTAGGCTCGTTCATAGGCCTCGAGTATCGATTCACCGGTGGCAACGCCGCAAGGGTTCGC
>CAMYOI010000025.1 GCA_947259955.1 uncultured Gammaproteobacteria bacterium | reverse complement strand
CTTTTGATCAATCTATCCAAATCGGTGTATTGGTGAAATAGATCAAGGGCATAGAAAACAATCACGGCCGGTCTGGTGCAATATGCGGGCTAGGGCGCCGCTCCTGCCAATCCTAAAAATCATGGTTTGGCGTCGGATCGAACCGGTTAGGAATAGCTGTAACTGTTTACGTCGTTCAGCTCCAGCGTCTTCGATGAGCGTGACTTGGCGTCATCGCTGCGAACTTTTCTCAGGTTGTAAAGATAATCCTCGCTGACATCCCCGGTGATATAGCTGCCGTCGAAACACGAGGTTTCGAACTGCTTGATCGAGGGATTACCCTCATGTGCGGCATCGATCAAATCTTCCAGGTCCTGAAATATCAGCCGATCGGCGCCAATCTCGCGACAGATTTCTTCTTCGCTCCTGCCACAGGCAACGAGTTCATCGCCATCCGGCATGTCTATCCCATACACATTTGGGAATCGGACCGGGGGAGCGGCAGATGCGAAATATACTTTTTTCGCCCCCACATCGCGCGCCATCTGGATTATCTTGGTGGAGGTATTGCCACGAACTATTGAATCATCCACCAGCAGGACATTTTTCCCCTTGAATTCCAACTCTATGGGGTTGAGTTTCTGGCGGACCGAGTTCTGCCGTTGCTCCTGACCGGGCATTATGAACGTCCGGCCAATGTAGCGATTCTTTATGAAGCCCTCACGATACTTCAAACCCAGTTCATAGGACATTTGCAGCGCGGCCGTACGGCTAGTATCAGGTATGGGAATGACGACATCGATATCCTTGTCTTGCCACTCCCGCTGCAGCTTGTGTGCAAGCTTTTCGCCCATGCGCAAACGCGTTTTGTGAACCGCTATGCCATCGATAATAGAATCGGGCCTGGCCAGATAAACGTGCTCGAAGATACAGGGTGCCTGCAGCCCATTGGATACGCAGACCCGTCGGTCCACCTCCCCGCGGTAGTTGACATATATTGCCTCTCCCGGCCTGAGGTCGCAGTCCAGTTCGAATCCAAGCACATCCAGAACCACGCTTTCGGACGCGAACATGTGCGATAGCCCATTCGCGTTCCTCTTGGTTCCATAAACCAGCGGTCTAATGCCGTAGGCATCCCTGAACGCAAGCAGTCCACCACCGACGATCATGGCGACAATTGCGAATGCACCCCGAACCCGCCTGTAAACACCTTCAACCGCCTGGAATACATCACCGGAATTCAGCTGCTGGTCTCGCCGCCCCCCAAGAACCGCGTGCAGTTCGTGCGCCAGAACGTTGAGCAGGATCTCCGAGTCAGAGTTGGTATTGAGATGCCGCAGATCTTCGCGGTAAAGACTCTCCCTCAGTTCCGCCGCATTGGTAAGATTGCCGTTGTGTCCAAGGGCCAGCCCGAACGGCGAGTTGACGTAAAAAGGTTGAGCCTCGGCAGGCGAGCTGGACCCGGCAGTGGGATATCGGCAATGGCCGATGCCCATGTTTCCGGCCAGATGTCGCATGTGCCGGGTGTGGAACACGTCCCTTATGAGTCCGTTGTCCTTGCGGAGATAGACCTTTATGTTGTCACTGGTGATAATCCCAGCCGCATCCTGCCCACGGTGCTGAACCAGTGTCAGCCCGTCGTATATTGCCTGATTGACCGGGCCCTGTGCCAGAATTCCAATGACGCCGCACATATGAGAGTTACATCGCCAATATGGTCATGTTCGAGCAAGCAGTATGAACCAATCTCCGACGGGGTCAAGCTGCAAATGCCGCCGAATTCCGGCGCCGTGATGCAACACGAGGACTAGCCCGCATTTCTCACCAGGCGGCTATGGATGCTCGTTAAGCATTGCAAACATTGAAGTCTATGGATTTGTCTAAAAAGCAGTGTGTCTTGGAAACGCCTATCCCGGCGCAATCGCTCGGGATCCTGGTGAGAAATGCGGGCTAGCAATATACGGGCCGGTCATTACCCGGCCTGCTGCGGTGGACCGGTCATTTCTATTGGAAGCAGATCCCTGATGATCACGACAAGCGGGTGGAAATGTCTGGCAAGCACGGAAGATCGCCACCAGTCTTCCTGGGGTAGCGCGGTTTCCTGCGCGAACAAGATAAGTACCGCAATGATGACCAGCCCTTTGACCGCACCGAATATGCCGCCCAGGGCTCGATCGGTTCCCTTGATCCCGCTCACGGAAAGCAATTTGTGAAGCAGATAGCTGATAGTGGTCAGCAGCAACAATGTAAATACGAACAAGGCTGCAAACGCGGCCACCAGCCTAAGCAGCGGCGCGTCGATGTAAGCTTCGAACGCGTAGCTTGCCGCTTCGGCGAATGTGAATGCCACCCAGAACGAAAGTATCCAGGATGCCAGGGACAACACCTCCTTGATGAATCCCCGCACTATCCCGATGATCGCGAACACCAGGACCACGCCAAGAATCGCCAGATCGAACCAATTCATGGATATGCGGCTATGTAACCCTCTCCACCGGTGACCTGCCGCACCCGCGTCCGCATGCGAGCAGCTTCCACGCGTTTCGCATAGGGCCCGATCCACACTCGCGTCACGGAACCCCTGTCTGTCTTGACATTGGTGGTGGACGGTTCGAATCCCGCTTGCTGCAGCCTTTTTACGACGCGTCTCACATTGTCTTGCTTCGCAAAGGTGCCGATGCGAACGACCCACCCAGGTTCATTGGTGTTGGCAACTGGTTTGGATTTGGGCTTCAGCTTCTGCTGTGCTGCCGGCTCGGTCTTGGCAATCGATTTCCCGGAGTTACCGGTATTCGCCGGAGAAACAGTAGCCGGAACCGGCGTCGCCGCCTCAGCAATCGGTTCGGGTTTCGTCGTTTGCACCGTGCCATGTATTGGCTGAGGTGTCTCGCCCCCGATGGGCGTGATCTTCGACACGAATACCTTTGATTCCAGCCTGGGGGTAACCGGCGCACCCTCTTCGCCAAATTGGGGGCCTTCGCCGCCCAGCAGCGCGGGCAGAATAATTACGCCAAACCCGATCAGGACAAAGGCTCCGACAAGTCGCTTTTTCAAATCAAATTCTGACTCAACAGCTGATTTCGCCATCAATACAATACACCGTCACCCTCCAGGTCGCGGATTATATCACCCACGGTATGGAATGAACCAAAAACGAGCACGCGATCTGTGGGATTTGCGGCGCATCGTGCAGCCCTGAACGCCGACAGTACCGAGTCGTGGGACGACACCAGGCTTGAACTCGTTGCGCTGATTTCCGCCGCGAGCTCCTCGGCGGAACGACCCCGCGGATCATGGATGGTGCCAACATGCCACTCGTCTATTAACGGATTCAGTAATTCACCTATCGCTCTTGCAGGTTTGTCTTTCAGCATTCCGCACACAGCGAATGTTCGACCAGGACACACATGTTTTTTCAAATTTTCATATAGCACCCTGATTGCAGCCATATTGTGGGCGACATCCAGGACGATTTGCGGTGGACCCTCCACGATCTCAAAACGACCTCTCAAGCGTAGTGACGACAGCCCCTTGTAGATCTGTTCCTGGTTGATCTGAACGATATGGTCGATGCACATCAGCACCATCAGCGCACCCGCCACGTTGTTGGCCTGAAATTTGCCTTCCATCGGCAATCGAAGCGATCCGAACCGTCCCTTCGGGCCTGACCATTCCCATCCGCTGCCGCTTTCTATCATGTCGTAATCCCGCCCCAATTGATAGAAATCAGCTCCGATCGAGTTTGCACGCTCGCGGATGGCGGCTGGCGGATCTGGGTCGGCGCATACCGCGGGTTTGTTGGGCCTGAAAATACCGGCTTTCTCGATCGCAATGCTCTCCCGATCTTTGCCGAGCCAATGCTCATGATCGATCGATATGCTCGTAATCAGGGCGGCGCTGGCATCCACGGCATTCACGGCATCCAGTCGACCTCCCATACCGACTTCCAGTACGGCAACATCGATTCCCCGCTCCTCGAAGATAATAAGCGCTGCCAGGGTTCCAAATTCGAAATAGGTTAGAGGAGTCTCCCGCCTCTCTTCCTCGATCCGAGCGAATGCTGCGCACAACTCCTTCTCGTCGACTTCGTGTCCGTCGATTCGTATGCGCTCGGTATAGTTGACCAAATGTGGAGATGTGTATGTGCCCACACGCACCCCGGTCTGGCACAGGATCCTGGTAAGAACCTCGACGGCGGAACCCTTGCCGTTGGTGCCGGCTACACTGATCGAGCAAAATCCCGGGCCGTTCGGCAGCACCCTGAGCAGTACTGTGCTCACCCGATCGAGCTCGAGGTCGATTGACCTGAAATGCACCGATTCGATATAGCGAAGCCACCGCTCCAGGGTCATGGTCTATGGGCTGCAAGACAACGGCTACTCACCACCGGCGGGTTCTGGTGGTGCCGCTTTCCATTCAGGCATGAGGGTGGTCAACAGGCTGTGGATCGTGCCGCGCATTTCGTGTCGGCGCACAATCATGTCGATTGCGCCATGTTCAAGGAGGAATTCGGCGCGCTGGAAGCCTTCCGGCAAGGTTTCCCGCACGGTCTGCTCGATGACCCTGGGTCCCGCAAAACCAATGAGCGCTTTTGGCTCCGCAACGATCACGTCCCCGAGCATCGCCAGGCTTGCCGACACGCCTCCCATGGTAGGATCGGTGAGCACGGATATATAGGGTAACCTCCGCCGGGACAGGCGCGTGAGCGCGGTACTGGTTTTGGCCATTTGCATCAGTGCAACGAGTGCTTCCTGCATGCGCGCTCCACCGGATGCGCTGAAGCAAACGAATGGAATACCCTCGTCGATGCAGCGATCGACCCCCCGAACGAAACGCTCGCCGACCACTGAGCCCATTGACCCGCCCATGAACTCGAACTCAAAAGCGGCGACAACCAGAGGTCTGCGCTCGATCGTACCCCGAACCGTGATCAGCGCGTCCGTCTGTCCAGTGGCCTTCTGCGCCTCATTCAGGCGATCCTTATACCTGCGCCTGTCTTTGAACCTCAGCGTGTCCACGGGCTTGAGATCAGATGCGATCTCCTCCCAATCGTCATCGTCCAAAAAGTGAGTCAGCCTTGCTTTTGCCGAAATCCGCATGTGCTGATCGCACTTCGGGCACACCTCCTGGCCCCTTTCGAGTTCGGCACGATACAACACCGCACCGCAATCCGAGCACTTCGTCCAAAGGCCTTCGGGTACGCCGCGCTTGCCACTTCCCGCCACGGACTTGATTTTGGGGGGTAGGATTTTTTCGAACCAGTTCACTCCACGGCTGCCTCGATCCGAGCTGCCAGATCCATCGCGCTGCTCATGCTTTCGATGAATGCTGATGCCTTACGTATCAGAGTTCCCGGATTATCCGAGTTCTCCGCCACGATGCGTACGAGTGCGGTACCCACGATTACTGCGTCGGCGAATTCGGCCACTTCCGCGGCGGCAGCGGGACTGTCGATTCCGAAACCCACGCCCAAAGGTAAATTGGTATGGACTCTGATAGCAGCAAGACGCGACCTGACTTCCCCGAGATCCAGGGTGGTGGCACCGGTTACGCCTCGCAGCGAAACGTAATAGATGAATCCGCTGGCGTCATCGCAAATAAGCCTTATCCTATCGGGTGTGCTTGTCGGCGCCAACAGATGTACGTTGTCGATCCCCTGAGCCTTCAACACACCGCCCAGCTCCACGCCTTCTTCCGGTGGCATGTCCACAACGATGATTCCATCGGCACCGGCATCGGCTATGGCGGATGCAAAATCCTCGTACCCCATGATTTCTATTGGATTGAGATAACCCATCAGCACGATCGGCGTCGAATTGTCCTTTTCTCTGAAGCTGCGTATCAGTTCGATCACGTCCGTGGTGGTAACCCCGGCTGCCAATGCGCGCTCGCTCGCCGCCTGGATCACGGGACCGTCGGCCATGGGGTCGGAAAACGGAACCCCCAGTTCTATGACGTCGGACCCCGCATCTACCAGGGCGTGCATCAGAGGTACCGTAATGTCCGGACTCGGATCGCCGGCTGTGATGAACGTGACCAGTGCCGCTTTGTTCAGGCCCCTGAGTTCGGAAAATTTTATTTCGAGTCGAGACATCAGATGCCTATTCCCTCAATTCGTGCCACGGTGTGAATATCCTTGTCCCCGCGGCCGGAGAGATTGACTATGATGATCTGATCCTCCGCCATGGTCGGCGCGAGCTTCAGCACGTGAGCCAGCGCATGACTCGACTCCAGAGCGGGAATGATCCCCTCCAGTCGCGTCAGCCAGTGGAAGGCTTCCAGTGCTTCGCTGTCGGTGGCCGCGCTGTACTGCGCGCGGCCGATATCTTTGAGCCACGCGTGCTCCGGCCCAACGCCGGGATAATCCAGGCCCGCCGATACTGAATGGGTCTCGATGATTTGACCATTCTCATCCTCCATGAGGTAGGTGCGCTGCCCGTGCAGGACGCCCACCTTTCCGGCATTCAGCGGCGCCGCGTGTCTGCCTGTATCCAGTCCCTCGCCAGCGGCCTCGACACCGTGCAAAAGAACGCTTTCATCCGTGATGAACGGGTAAAACAGGCCCATCGCGTTTGACCCTCCGCCCACACACGCAACCAGGACATCCGGGAGCCTGCCGGCCTGTTCCAGTATCTGCTGCCGCGCCTCACGTCCGATAACCGAATTGAAATCACGCACCATTTCCGGGTAAGGGTGCGGACCCGCAACGGTACCTATGATGTAAAATGTCGAATCGACGTTCGCTACCCAGTCCCTGAGAGCTTCGTTCAGGGCATCCTTCAGGGTTTTCGATCCGGACGTCACCGGCACCACCTCCGCGCCCAGCAGCTTCATTCGATATACGTTGCTGGACTGGCGTACGATATCTTCAGAACCCATATAAACGACGCACTCCAGGCCCAGCCGCGCTGCGACAGTGGCAGACGCAACGCCGTGCTGTCCGGCTCCGGTCTCCGCGATGATCCTGGGTTTTCCGAGGTACTCTGCCAGCAGCGCTTGGCCGACGGTGTTGTTGATTTTATGCGCTCCGGTATGATTGAGATCTTCACGTTTGAGAAAGATTCTTGCCCCTTTGCAATGCTCGGTCAGTCTTTGTGCAAAATACAGAGGAGACGGACGCCCGACGTAGTGCTTCAGATCCTGGTCGAACCTGTTCAGAAAATCGGGGTCGCTCTTGAAGCGCTGGTAGGTCCGATTCAGCTCATCCAGAGCGTGCATCAGTGTTTCAGCGACGAATTTTCCGCCATAAGGGCCAAAGTGGCCCTTTTCGTCGGGGTATTCATACTTCAATATTGGTTCAGCCACACTCATTTTCAGATCTCGTCCCGCAGTTCAGGTTAGTCGGTGTCGGCACATCGCACCGCTTCAACAAAGCGCTGCACTCTGGCAGTGTCCTTGTTCCCTTTGCTGAATTCAACGCCGCTGCTTACGTCCACAGCATAGGGTCGCACGGTTCGTATCGCGGTTGCCACGTTTACCGCAGACAGCCCACCCGCCAAGATCACGGATTTTTGTACGGAATCCGGCAGTCGTTGCCAGGCGAAGGGCTCCCCGGTACCACCGTATTGATCCTCAACCAGTGTATCGAACAGGAAAGCCCTGGCAGACGGATAGTTTACGGTCTCATGGCTGGCGTCAACAACGGAACGCGCCCTCATTGCCTTGATGTATGGATACCTATAGGAATCGCATAGGTCCGGGGTCTCATCGCCGTGCAATTGTAAGATGTTTACGGGCACCGCTTCCAATAAACGTGACACCTCCTGCGTCGACTGGTTGACCAGCACCGCCACAGTTGTAATGAAAGGTGGCATTTCATTGATGATTTCCCTCGCCTGTTCCGTTGCTACGAAGCGGGAACTCGGTTTGTAAAACACGAAACCGAGCGCATGAGCGCCTGCCGCCACGGCCATGCGCGCATCAGCCAGACTCGTTATCCCACAGATCTTGATCAACGTTTTCAAAGCATGTATCCAAATTTCGTCCTGCACATCGCTTCAGGATGCCAGGCCCAGCATCGTCACCAGTAACGAATTTCAGCAACATCGGCAGGCAGGCGATATCTTTCCGGGTAACTGATCGAAGTCAGGTACAGGCCGTCGGGTGGCGCTGTTACACCCGCCAGTCTCCGATCACGTGCTCTGAGCACTTCTTCGGGCCACTGAACGGATCTTTCCCCGGCGCCTACCGCGATCAGCGTGCCGACAATGTTTCGGACCATGTGTTGCAGAAAAGCGTTGGCCACCATATCAAACCAAATCCAATTTGCAAATCTTCCAATGCTTATTCGTTCGAGGTTTCTAACTGGACTCTTTGCGTGGCAGCCCGAAGCCCGAAAAGATGAAAAATCGTGGACGCCGATAAGAGGCGCACAGGCGGCGCGCATTATATCGTCATCCAGCGAACGGCGGTCCCAGCACACCTTGCCGTGGTAAAGGGCAGGAGGCGTCGGTCTGTCAAGAACGATATACCGATAGGACCTGTTGATCGCAGTGAACCGTGCGTGAAAATCCTCTGCTGTTTCCTTGAGCCAGAGCAGGGAAATATCGTCCGGCAGCAGGGTATTGGTTCCGCGTAGCCATTGGTACGGCTTGCGGTCGGCATCGACGTCGAAGTGCACCACCTGGCACGCGGCATGCACGCCGGCATCGGTGCGGCCGGCGGTGATGACACTTACTGGATGGTTCGCAATCGACGATAGAGCGGTTTGCAGGCTATCCTGAACGGTGCGCTGACCATTCTGGTATTGCCAGCCAGCGAATCCGGAGCCGTCATACTCAACGCCCGCCGCAATACGACCCATGCCTCTTACATGTCACCCACCAGGGCGGCGACCGGCCGCTGGGCGATCCATGATCCGAGGCTAACCTATTCGCGCCTGGAGTACGGCCGCCTGGTCTTTCTGGGCCGGACTTCCCTCCTTCATTACCTCGTCGATAATACTGCGTGCGCCGGCTTTGTCGCCCATGTTGAGGTAGGCCTGGGCAAGGTCGAGTTTGGTTGCAGCTTCGTCCCACTTTTCGGACCCAGCCTCGGACTCATCCACAGCATTGGCCCCGCCCGTAACGACACCGAAATTCCTGCTCACTTCCCTGGCCGATTCTTCTGCGGGTTCGCGGCCGCCGGATTCACCGGTCGGCAAATTATCCGAGCCCACATCGGGCATATCGATGCTCTCCATATCACTGTCCGACGACAGCGCGTTGGTTTGCAGCGTGGGCTCATCTATTTCCGCCAAGTCGAGATCGGCAATATCGATCTCGTTCACTTCTGATGCGAAGTCGTCATTGGTGGACCGGGTTTTCGCTTTTTCCTCCTGCGCGGTTTTTAGCAGTTCCTCATTCGTTAGCTCATCTTTTTCCGGTTTGTCCGCATCGCTGAGATCGATATCGAATTCCAGATCGGATCGTTCGTTACTCGCAAAATCCAACATTTCCGAATCGTCTTCCGACAAACCAGCCGAATCTTCAACGACAGGCTCGGTCTCGGATAGGTTGGGCATGTCTATTTGCTCTTTGATTCGATCGAACTCCTCGTCTATATCCACACTCTCATCCGGTGGCGGGAACGGATGCATCGCTGGATCAACGGGCCCCGATGCCTGGGTGACAATTTCATCAGGTAGATCGGTCTCGTTCATCTGCGATGCTGCCCGTTCAGGCAGTTCCGGTTCATCCGCGGCATCCAGCAGCCCCCCAGGGTCCACCGCGGACGGCTCAGTATCCTCGACATGCCGGGAGAAGAGCGGATTATTGGGGTTCATTTTGGCGCCCATTTTAACCACCTTGCTCCAGGTCTCCGGATCACCCTGCCCTCCTGCCGGATATAGTTCTTCCGCGAGTGTTTCGAACGATTTGATATCTTCCCGTTGCTGGTAGATCTCGAGCAGTTTAAGTTTGAGTTCGTGCCGTTGTGGGCTGCGCGTCGCCGCTTCCTTGAGCACTTCCTCGGCCTGCTCGTCCCGACCATAGGCCATGTACACCTCGGCCTCGGCCAGAGGATCAACTTCATCCGCCTGCATACTGCCCATGCCGGCCATGCCGAAGTCGCTCAAAAACGACGTATCGGTGTTTTTGTTGGCCGCCCTGTCCGTCGTATCCGACTGGCCTTCGAGACCGCTACCGGAGAGGATACTTTCCTCGAACTCGGCAAGCGATCTCCGTCTACGAGCAAACATGATGCCCCCGGCCATCAGCAACAAGGCACCCGCGCCGGCGGCGATGACACTCATCGAACTGCCCATTATGTAATCGAGAGTGCTCTCCCACCAGGCTTTGGGTTGGGGTTTAGCCGGCATCGGCACAGTGGCGGTTGCGGTATCCTGACTCGGTTCGATTCGGGTCTCATCCAATTGCGCGGCCGGCTGCTCTTCCACGACCGATTCGGCTTCAGCCTGGTCGGCGGGCATATCGGCTTCGGCCGCCGGTGCTTGCGGTACCGTTGCCATCGCCTCCGGTTCAGCGAGCCCGGCAACAGCAGCTTCAGGCTGCTCGGACATCGTTTCGTCAGCTTCACTAGGTTCGGCGCTCTCTTCTAACTCAGGGGTTTGAGCCTCCAGCCGGGCCTGCTCTTCCAACTCCGCGGTTTGAGCCTCCAGCCGGGCCTGCTCTTCCAACTCCGCGGTTTGGGCCTCCAGCCGGGCCTGCGCTTCCAACTCCGCGGTTTGAGCCTCCAGCCGAGCCTGTTCCGCCTCCAGTTCGGCCTGTTCCGCCTGCAGCCGCGCCTGTTCCGCCTGCAGCTCGGCCTGTTCCGCCTGCAGCTGTTGTTCCGCTATCTGCTGTTCAAGGAGCTGTTTCTCCTCCTGTTGCCGTGCCGCCTGGTCCTGCGCCAGCGCCAGTTCCTGGCTTTCTAGTTCTACCAGTCTTTGCGCGTTGATGACCTGTTCCTCGAGCATGGTCACGCGTTCTTGCAATTCTTTGTTCTGAAGTTCGGCGGATACCAGCGACTCTTCGAGGGTGGAGATCTTCTCCTGCAGCATGCCAATCTCTTTCTCGGCCTGGGCCGTGGTATTTGCCTGTGCCGACTCGGTTCCGGTGCCGCCGCCTTCTTCTTCCAGGCTGGCCTGGACGATCTTCAACAAATCCTGCCCGGCGGCCGCGCTTTCCTCAGCCGGGCTTTCCGCGGAACTCGATGAGGGCTCGGTCTCGACGGCGGCGGGAGACTCGTCCGACGGAACCTTGACAACGTCGGTAGACCCGGCAGCGGCGATCCTGAACGACTCCCATTCTTCAAGCTGTGTCTGATAGGCCTGGCTTGCCTCATCCTTGCCGACGACATCTGGATTGGTCAGCCGGAGTATCTGCCCCTTCTTCAGGCGGTTGATGTTGTTGTCTATGAAGGCCTCCGGATTTTCCCTTAGCAGGGCGATCATTATCTGGTAGACGTTGATGTCACCGTCACCGGCATCAAACCGTGAAGCGATGTTCCACAGGGTGTCGCCCGCTTCAGTTGGTCCAAATTCCGCGCCCGTGAACGCGCCGGTGGCCGGCTGTCCGGAAGCCGCTGATTCAGTCGCGACGGATTCCGCAGCGGTTTCGTCGGGGGGGCTCACCCCTGATTCAGCAGAAGACAGCTGCTCGACCTCCTGGAGCACGCCCGGGGAGCTTATAGCCGTGGGCTGTTTCTCCGCGTACAGGGGAGGATCCAGGAGCGCCGTATACTCGCGCAACAAATTCCCATCATTCCACGAGGCACGGATCAGGAAATGCAGGAACGGCTCCTTGGCTGGAAAAGTTGTATTGATCCTTACTTTAGGCACGCCGCCCTTGACTACCGTGAATTCAAATGTTTTGAGAAACGTGTCCCGCAGAACACTGGCCTGTTCAAAATCCTCCGCGGATCCCAGTTTTAGTTCCAGGGAATCCAGTGCGCCGTCCTCCACTGAAGTGAGTTCGATTTCGGCGACCAGGGGCTCGTCGAGGGCGGAGAGTACAGTTAATTTGCCCAGGCCGAGTGCGTGGACCGGACCGATAAACAGCAGTGCTGTCAATCCCAGCAGGATGCTGGCGAGTCTGAAATAGCGGGAATCGTGCGATGTCATAGTGGTGTCCACTCGAATTTGGCCGAATAGTAGTTAAAAAATAAAACGGCTTGTTTACCTATAGTTATCTTACTATTTTAGATAAATTCCTTACAAAGTCTAAGTAACTTCATAATTACATATAGTTTTCTACCAGATGTTCGGCTATCTGTACACTGTTCAGGGCGGCCCCTTTGCGCACATTGTCGGCAACAATCCACATGTCAATGCCGCGTTCATGTGATATGTCGTCTCGTATTCTGCCGACGAATACCGCGTCCCGGTGCGCCCCCTCGGTCACCGCAGTCGGATAACCGCCGTCTTTCGCTTCGTCCAGCACCTCCACTCCTGGGGCATTCCGCAGCAGTTCGCGAACCCTGCCGGCGGTGATTTTCTGCCGGGTTTCCAAATGAACTGCTTCTGAGTGCCCATAGAACACCGGGATACGAACGGTGGTGGCATTCACCCTAATCGAATCGTCTCCGATAATCTTACGGGTCTCCCAAACTAGTTTCATCTCTTCTTTGGTATAGCCGTTATTCTGGAAAACGTCTATGTGAGGAAGCGCATTAAAGGCGATTTGTTTGGGATAAACCTTTATTTCAGCCTTTTTTCCATTCATTAAAGCGGCGGTCTGGGAGGCCAGTTCCTCGATCGCGCTCTTTCCCGAGCCGGAAACCGCCTGGTACGTGCAGACGTTGATACGCTCTATGCCCGCCTCGTCATAGACCGGCTTCAAGGCCACCACCATCTGGATGGTGGAACAATTCGGATTGGCGATGATACCGCGCGACTTATAACCCACGATTGCCGTCGCGTTCACCTCCGGGACGACCAGAGGTATATCATCGTCGTACCTGAACTGGGACGTGTTGTCGATTACCACGCAACCGGCGTCCGCGGCTTTCGGAGCATATATTTTCGATACCGAGGCACCCGCCGAAAACAAACCAATGTCCACAATTGAAAAATCGAATTCCTCCAGATTGCCGACTTTCAATGCACTGCCTTTGAAAAATACCGTTGCACCCGCCGATCTCTCACTGGCTAGCGGAAACACCCGTTTGACCGGAAATTCGCGCGCTTCGAGAATCTCCAGCATGACACCGCCGACGGCCCCGGTCGCGCCGACAACGGCAACGTTATACGACTTACTCATTACTAAAATATCGCGCCCTGTTATTCCAGTTCGGCAATGACCGCATCGCCCATTTCCTCCGTGCCGACGACCACACCTTCACCTCGATACAAATCGATCGTACGCAGCCCCTTGTCCAGGACCGATTTCACCGCACTTCCAACTTTGTCCGCCAACTGTGGCTGCCCCAGGGAGTAGCGCAACATCATTTCCACCGACAGCAGCGCAGCCAGAGGATTGGCCTTGTCCGAGCCGGCGATGTCCGGCGCGGAACCGTGTACCGGTTCATACATTCCCTTGCCTCCATCGTCCAACGAAGCGGAGGGCAGCATGCCGATGGACCCCGTAAGCATTGCCGCAATATCCGACAGGATATCCCCGAACATGTTTGTGGTAACGATAACGTCGAACTGCTTGGGCTGACGCACCAATTGCATCGCGGCGTTGTCGACGTACATATGGGTCAATTCGCAGTCGGGATATTCCTTACCGACTTCGGTGACCACCTCGCGCCAAAGCTCCGTACACTCCAGGACATTAGCCTTGTCTACCGAGCACAGTCTTTTGCTGCGTTTTTGAGCAACCGCGAACGCCGCATGCGCGATGCGGCTTATCTCGGATTCTTTGTATACCAGGGTGTTGAATCCCTCCCGCTCGCCGCCAACCGCTTCGCGCACGCCCCTGGGCTGGCCGAAGTAGATCCCGCCGGTGAGTTCCCTGACGATCATGATATCCAGCCCGGAGACCAGTTCAGATTTCAGGCTGGACGCGTCCGCCAGTTGTGCGTAGGTAATGGCGGGTCTGAGATTGGCAAACAGGGCCAATTCTGACCTCAGGCCCAAAAGTCCGCGTTCGGGGCGTTTCTCGAAGGGTAGTTGCTCCCACGCCGGGCCGCCGACCGCTCCGAGCAGAATTGCGTCCGAATTCTTCGCCTTGTCGAGGGTTTCCTCGGGTAGCGGAGTCCCCGTCACGTCATAGGCAGCGCCACCCACGAGCCCCGATTCCAGTGCAACCTGCATTCCATACCGGTCTGTAAGGTTGTTGATCAGCTTTTCTGCCTGCGCGGTAACTTCGGCACCAATGCCGTCACCGCTCAATATTAAGACTTTGCTAGTCATGACCAAATAGTATCGAAAAGTGATGTAACCCTGAAATACTGAAATTGCCCCGGCATGCGTCGAAGCAGCCCGAAACAGCGTTCAAGTCAGCTCGTTGAACAACCATGGCGCGTCGCGCCGCCGCTGTTCCTCATATGCTCGAATCTCGGCCGCGTGCTCCAGGGTAATACCGATATCGTCCAGACCGTCGAGCAACCGCCGTTTCAATCCGGCGTCCAGCTCAAAGTTGAAGATCTGGTCCGGGCTCGCGCTCACGGTCTGCGTGACAAGGTCGACTCCCAGAGTGAAACCTGGCGTTGCGGTCACTTTCCGAAATAAATCATCAATCTCATCTTCCGCAAGTGTCACTGGCAGTATGCCGTTCTTGAGGCAGTTGTTATGAAAAATGTCAGCGTAACTTGGCGCAAGAATCACCCGTATGCCGAAGTCGAGCAGAGCCCAGGGTGCATGCTCACGAGATGAGCCGCAGCCAAAATTCTTCCGCGCCAGCAGAATCCGCGCGCCCCGGTAACGGTCCTGATTGAGTTCGAAATCCGGATTCAATCGCCGCTTGCCGTGATCGTCGCCTGGTTCACCTGGGTCGAGGTAACGCCAGTCGTCGAACAGATTGGGACCAAAGCCCGTACGATTGATCGATTTGAGATACTGCTTCGGGATGATCTGATCCGTATCCACGTTTGCCCGGTCGATGGGGACAACAATACCTTCAATGCTCGAGAATGCTTCCACGATTACCAGTTCCTCACATCAACGAAATGCCCGCTCACCGCCGCGGCCGCCGCCATGGCTGGCGACACCAGGTGAGTGCGGCCGCCCCTGCCCTGCCGTCCCTCGAAATTGCGGTTGGAGGTCGAGGCACAGCGTTCGCCGGGATTCAAACGATCGGCGTTCATCGCGAGGCACATCGAGCAACCCGGATCACGCCATTCAAACCCGGCCTCGACAAACGTATCGGCCAGCCCCTCGGCCTCGGCCTGTTGCTTGACCAGCCCGGACCCGGGGACCACCATGGCCAAATCAATGTTGCTCGCCACCCTCTTCCCGCGCACGATGCTTGCGGCGGCCCGAAGATCTTCTATACGCGCATTGGTGCACGAGCCGATGAACACCTTGTCCAAGCGGATATCCGTAATGAGCATTCCCGCCTCAAGACCCATGTACTGCAATGCGTGCCCGAATCCTTCCTTTCGCGCAGGATCTTTTTCGTCCGCCGGATCCGGTACCTTCCCGTCCACGGCGCAGACCATTTCCGGTGAAGTGCCCCAGCTTACCTGGGGTGCAATCTGTCCGGCGTCCAATTCGACGTCCAGGTCGAACGAGGCGTCCGAATCGCTGTGCAGATCCGACCAGACGTCACGGGCTTTATCCCAAAATTCTCCGGTTGGGGCATAAGGACGGCCGTTGACGTAGTCCAGGGTTTTGTCATCACAGGCAATGATGCCTGCCCGCGCTCCGGCTTCGATAGTCATGTTGCACACGGTCATCCTCCCTTCCATACCCATGTCACGGATAGCCGAGCCCGTGTACTCGACGACATAGCCGGTGCCACCCGCAGTTCCAATGCGGCCGATGATCGCCAGTATGACGTCCTTGGCGGCTACGCCCCGCCCCAGTTCACCATCGATATTGACACGCATGTTTTTTGATTTGCTCTGCAGCAGGCACTGGGTGGCCAGAACATGCTCCACTTCGGAAGTGCCTATTCCGAATGCCAGCGCGGCAAATGCCCCATGGGTAGCCGTGTGAGAATCCCCGCAAACCACAGTCATTCCTGGCAGCGTTGCGCCTTGTTCGGGCCCGATGACGTGAACGATTCCCTGTCTGATGTCCTCGATGGGGTACTCGGTAATACCGAATTCCCGGCAATTTGCCGACAGTGTCTCGACCTGAAGCCGCGACACGGGATCGGAGATGCCGGACCCCCGGTTCACTGTCGGGATGTTGTGATCCGCCACTGCGAGGTTCGCATGCACCCGCCACGGTTTCCTGTTGGCTAGACGCAGTCCCTCGAAAGCTTGCGGCGATGTCACCTCGTGAACCAGGTGTCTGTCGATATACAACAGACTGATTCCATCCGCCTCGGTGCGGATGACGATCGGTTCGTATGTTAACTAGGATTCAAAACTGAAATATGTTAGCACAATAGATGCGCGTAATAGTGAATCAGCAGATGGAAGACTCGACTATCCGAGCCGGACAGACCGCCCGGTTCAGGGAGCTGATTGTCTGGTGGGCCGACCGCCTGGGCCGGCATCAGGTGCCGCTGCGGGACAAATTCGATGACATCAACGACCTGCTTTCGCCCGATGCAGTCCATCACGAACTAATACAGGAAATTGTACGCAAGGTCTATTGCCTCAATCGCTGCGGGCACCTGAACGCAGCGATCACCCTGGAGGACACATTTACCGCGCTCGGGCGCGTGCGGGAAAAACTTCTCAAATCGATGCGATCGGATGTGGATCAAATTGACCTGCTCGACAATATCGGGTGGTACACGAGGCAGTATTTCGGACCGCCGCAAGATGAGCCCGGCGTATCCGGTACGATTCGCGAATCAGTGGATGCAAATCCTCTTGACCAGGACATCAGGGCCAGCAGCTAGAAACGGCGTTGGGTACCTTTTTATTGAAGGGCTCCTGAGTTCTTTTGGTTGGTAGCGATGGCCATGGCAAGTGCGGCTCCGCAGGCAGCCACCGCAGCCGCAACACCAAATGCGATACCAGGCCCCACCTCGGACCACAAATAGCCGCTGTACAAGCTGCCCAGAGCGCCTCCGATGCCGAAGCTCACGCTGCCGTAGAGCGCGACGCCCCGATGCTGGTGGCTTCCCTTGAACTGACCTCGAACGAGCTGGAGGGCGGCCGCGTGGTATACCCCGAACGTGACCGCATGCAGTGATTGTGTAAACACCACAACCACGAGCCATTCCGGGTACAACGCAAGGAGCACCCAGCGCAGTACGGTCACGATAAAGCTGAACATGAACAGCCCGATCGCGGGAAAACGATTGTGCAGTCGGTGCATGAAATAGAATATACCGACCTCGCACAAGGTACCGAACGCCCACAACCCGCCGATCAGGCTTGTCGAGTACCCATGCGCACTCAGCAATATAGAGAAGAATGCGTAGTAGGGCGCATGACTGGCTTGCATCAACAAGCAACAAAAAAGAACCGCCGGAACCTCTGGATTCCTGAACAGTTCTCTAAATGGCAGACTGCGCACCTCCGATGAGAATCGCCCCGGTTCCGGGATCAACAGGGTCGCAAACCAAACGCAGAACAACGCGAACGCAACCGCCGGCAGTGAGATGACCGCGCCGTAACGTTCGACCAATGGACCCAGCAGAAGCACGAACAGAATGAAGCCTAACGACCCCCACAGCCGGACCCTGCCGTAGTAACGCTCCGTGTTCCCTAGATGGTTGAACGTGGCCGTCTCCACCTGTGGCAGAACGGCGTGCCAGAAAAAACTGAACCCAAACATGACCAGTGCCACCGACCAGAATTTATCGCTCCAGTACAAGCCGAGGAAACAGGTCAACGCCAGCATGGCGGCCACCCGGGCCACGGGCAGCGCGCCCCAGCCGTGATCCGCCATCCACGCCCACAAATTAGGAGATACGATCTTGGTAGCCAGCAGAATGGCCATGATCTCACCGATCTGCAGCGGATCGAAACCCAGCGACTGCAGGTACAAGGGCCAGTAGGGCGTCAGGGCGCCCAGTGATGCAAAGAAGAAAAAATAAAACCCGGACAGCCGCCAGTAAGGCATATCCGAAATAACGGTTGTCTAACCGATCATCGGTGCGGCCGGAGTGACGTCAGCGTTCTGCCCCCGGTGTCTCAGGAAATGGTCCATGAGAACCAGCGCCAGCATCGCCTCGGCAATGGGCGTCGCACGTATTCCGACGCACGGATCATGCCTGCCCGTGGTGACGACCTTGTTGTCATCACCTTCACGGTCGATGGATCGGCCGGGCACCTGTATGCTGGACGTAGGTTTGAGGGCGATGCTGACCCGGATGTCCTGTCCCGTGGAGATGCCTCCGAGTATACCGCCGGCATTGTTCGAGACGAATCCTCGCTGCGTCATTTCGTCACGATGCTCCGAGCCTCGCTGCAGGATGCTGCCGAATCCGGATCCGATCTCTACGCCCTTCACCGCGTTGATGCTCATCATTGCCTTGGCTATGTCCGCATCGAGCCGGTCGAAAACCGGTTCGCCCCATCCAGCCGGCAGACCATGCGCTACCACATCGACTCTCGCCCCGACGGAATCACCGCGCTTGCGTGTTGCGTCTATCAGGTTGGCCAGTTCCGCGATTTTGTTTGCATCCGGAAAGAAAAACGGATTGTTCTCCACCTCGTCCCAGTCAAAATTTTCCATTCGGACAGATCCGATCTGAGACACGCAGCCGCGCACGACGACCCCCGCGGACTCTTTGAGGCACTTTTTTGCAACCGCTCCTGCGGCCACCCGGATCGCCGTCTCCCGCGCCGAAGACCTGCCTCCACCTCGGTAGTCCCTCAACCCGTACTTTTGTTCGTAGACGTAATCCGCGTGGCCCGGGCGGTAGGTATCCTTGATTCGCGCGTAGTCTCGCGATCTCTGGTCCTCGTTGTGGATCAGCAACCCGATCGGAGTGCCGAGGGTCCTGCCTTCGAACACTCCCGACATGATATGGACCTGGTCGGATTCTCTGCGCTGAGTAGTGTATTTCGATTGCCCCGGTTTGCGGCGATCGAGATCCCGCTGAATGTCCGCCTCGTCAAGCAAAACCCCCGGCGGGCAGCCGTCCAAGATCCCGCCGAGCGCCGGACCATGGCTTTCACCGAAGCTGGTCAGGGTAAACAGTTTTCCGAACGTGTTTCCGGCCATGTGACGATGGTATCAGATTGCTACCAGTCAATGAATTTGAATACATCTCCAGGCGAGCGAGCCAAGGACTAATTCGAAACGACCAATCCTCTCCTGTGTGCGCCATTGATTGCGTCCAGCATCGTAAACACCGGAATGACGTGGCGATAAGTTCGAGCCAGCGTCATGAAGGGCAGGTCTCCATCGATCGCGGTGTCCGTGTTGCCATCTCGTCTGAGGACACTCAGGGCGTGCTCGATCGCCTTGAAGACGGGAACCAGATCCGACAGTTCGTCATCGATATCATCCTCCGCGCAGCGCTGCAGTTCCCGCATTTCATAGATCGCATCATCGATGAGATTCTTGTACTCCTGCCCGGACGCTGGAACCGGCCGCATTAGCGGTCAGGAGTTTTGTATTACGATGGACGGGAACTTGGCGCTATAGTCCTGCTTCTGGGAAGCCAGCCTGGCCGAGGTTCGGCGTGCAATGCCGCGGTACACCTCCGCAATAGCACCGTCGGGATCGGCCACAACGGTAGGGCGCCCCCCATCGACGTCGGTGCGGATCCGTATATCGAGGGGGATGCCGCCGAGGTAAGGCAATCCATATTCCTCGGCGATTCGCTGCCCGCCGCCTTCGCCGAAAATATGCTCTTCGTGGCCGCATTTGCTGCACTTGTGTATGCTCATGTTTTCCACGACGCCGAGTATTGGGATCTCCACCTTTTCGAACATCTTGTAGGCGCGGCGGGCGTCTAACAGCGCGATATCCTGGGGCGTCGTAACGATGACGGCGCCGCTTACCGGTACACGCTGGGCCAGCGTCAACTGCGTGTCCCCCGTACCCGGCGGCAGATCGATGATCAGATAGTCCAGATCGTCCCAATGCGTGTCCTTGAGCAGTTGTTCGAGCGCCTGGGTCACCATCGGACCGCGCCATATCATCGGAGTCTCCTCGTCTATGAGGAACCCAATCGACATGGCTTGAATATGATAACTGGTGAGCGGCTCCATGCTCTTTCCGTCTTTGGATTCGGGTTTACCGGTCACTCCCAGCATGCGCGGCTGGCTCGGACCGTAGATGTCGGCATCGAGGATGCCCACCCGGGCACCTTCGGCGGAAAGGGCCAGAGCGAGGTTGACGGAAACCGTGGATTTGCCGACGCCGCCCTTGCCGGAAGCCACAGCGATCATGTTCCTCACCCCTTCCAGGGGTTTCACGCCCTTCTGCACGGTATGGGATACGATCTCCCACCCAACGTTCACCGTAGCCTTGTCGACGCCTTCGAGTGCAAGCAGTTTCTGCTCCACGCTGGCGGCGAGTTCGCCCGCCCAGCTCTTTGCCGGGTAACCCAGGCTCAGTTCCACGGTTACCGCATTTTGATCAATGCTGATGTCCTTTACGACCTTGCCAGTTACCAGATCGACATCGGTGTTTGGGTCGATGATCTCCCGCAGGATGTCTTTTATATTCTCTTGAGTCAGGGTCATGTTTATCTCGGTTGGCTACGCTCGCAACGACCACGAAGCCCGTTAATCAGAATTCAAGCGGTCATTATTCCACAATATCGCGCCTGCTGAATACACTCGACAACCGCTGTGCGTATTGGCGAAAGGTGTCATAGCTGATACCTTAGGCACAGCCGGCTTCCCGCATATCCCGCAACACAGCAATAACAAGGAACAGTCTTGAGCCCGACCAAGCGCCGCATCCTGGTAACCAGCGCCCTGCCTTACGCCAACGGTCCGATACACATCGGACACATGCTGGAGTACATTCAGACCGATATATGGGTCCGATTCCAGCGGCTACAAGGTCATGAGTGCATTTACGTCTGCGCGGACGATGCGCACGGCACGCCTATCATGCTGAAAGCCGAGGCCGATGGCGTCACCCCGGAAGAGCTGATCGCAAGGATCGCGGTGGAACATCGATCCGATTTCGACGAATTTCACATCAGCCTGGACAACTTCTACACCACCCACTCCGAGGAAAACCGCGAGTGCGCCGAGAACATTTACAACCGGCTGAACGCGGGGAACCACATCGTACGCCGGGTCATCAAGCAGGCATACGATCCGGTCAAGGCGATGTTCCTTCCGGACCGCTACATTCGCGGGGAATGCCCGGTTTGCGGCACGGCGGATCAGTACGGCGACAGCTGTGAAAACTGCGGCTCGACCTACAGCGCCACCGATCTCAAGAACCCGGTATCGGCTGTGTCGGGCGCGACCCCGGTGGAGAGGGAGTCGGAGCACTTTTTCTTCAGACTGGGCGATTTCGAGGAAATGCTGAGAATTTGGACCCAGGGCGACCACGTGCAGAGCCAGGTCCGCAACAAACTCAAAGAATGGTTCGACGCGGGTCTTCGGGACTGGGATATATCGCGTGACGCACCCTATTTCGGATTCCGGATCCCCGGGCAGAAGGACAAGTACTTCTACGTGTGGCTGGACGCCCCGATCGGATATCAGGCGAGCTTCAGCAACCTGTGCTCGAAAAGCGAACTGGATTTCGACGACTTCTGGGGCAGGGATTCCCCCAATGAGCTGGTGCATTTCATCGGCAAGGACATCCTCTACTTTCACGCCTTGTTCTGGCCGGCCATGCTGGACGGCGCCGGGTTCCGAAAGCCAAGCGCCGTGTACGCACACGGATTCCTTACCGTCAACGGTCAGAAGATGTCCAAGTCCCGGGGCACCTTCATTACGGCGCGCACCTATCTCGACCACCTGAATCCCGAATATCTGCGCTACTACTTCGCCGGCAAGCTCAACAGCCAGGTCGAGGATCTGGATCTCAATTTGGAGGACTTCCTCGCCCGGGTAAACTCCGATCTGGTCGGCAAAGTCGTAAACATCGCCAGCCGGACCGCGGGATTCATCAAAAAGCGATTCGAAGGCCGTCTTTCAGACAATGTTTTCGATCCGGCGATGTACGATCGGTTCGTTGCCGCCGGCGAGCGCATTGCCGATCACTACGAGCGGCGGGAATTCAGCCGCGCCATGCGCGAGATCATGGCGTTGGCGGACCAGGCGAACCAGTTCATCGCCCGGCACAAACCCTGGGAAATCGCCAGGGACCCCGATCAGGGCGCCTATCTGCACGACACCTGCAGCCTCGCGATCAACCTGTTCCGGGTCCTGATGACCTACCTCAGCCCGGTACTTCCAGTGACGGCGGGCCGGGTCGAATCCCTGTTGAACTGTCCCGTGTCGGCCCCCGGTGCGTGGACGAAGCTGGCCAGTCCCCTGGTCGGCCACCCCATTGAACCTTACCAGCATTTAATGAAACGGGTCGAAAGCAAAAGCATTCAGAATATGATCGAGAGCAGCATGAACGAGCCAGAAGTGAATACCCGACCGGCACCGAACGACTCGGTCGACGAAGACGGCAAGCGCATCGGTATCGACGAATTCGCCAAAGTCGACTTGCGCATCGCGCGAATCCTCGACGCGGCCCACGTCGAGGGCGCCGACAAACTTCTCAAACTCAGCCTGGATGTGGGCGACCACCAGCGCACGGTTTTTGCAGGCATCAAGAGCGCTTACGAACCGCAAGACCTGACAGGAAAAATGGTCGTGGTCGTGGCGAATCTGGCGCCCCGTAAGATGCGTTTTGGCGTTTCCGAAGGCATGGTACTTGCCGCCGGAGGTGGCGGACAGGATATCTGGCTGCTGTCACCCGATGAAGGCGCCAGCCCGGGAATGAAGGTAACCTGACGACCGACCGGGTGGAATCGTATCCCGGCAAACCACAGTGATTGCCAAAGACCTTGCCGAGTCGTCGAGGCCGTCCGTAGAGGAAATCGACGAGTGGCTGCCACAGACCCAGTGCACCCAGTGCGGCTACCCTCGCTGCATGGCATACGCGCGTGCAATCCGTGACGGCCGGGCGGGCATCAATCAGTGTCCGCCAGGCGGGACCGAGACGATCACCGGTCTCTCGCTCCTGCTGAACACCCTCGGCAAACCCCTGAATCCGGAGTTCGGCCGGACAAAACCGAAAGTGATGGCAGAGATCGATGAAAGCCTGTGCATCGGATGTACCTTGTGTATTCAGGCCTGTCCGGTGGACGCCATCGTCGGCGGCCCAAAACTGATGCACACCGTGATATCGGAGGCTTGCACCGGCTGCGAACTCTGCCTGCCCCCATGTCCCGTGGACTGTATCGATCTCATTCCGGCTGACGCCTCGGTGGCCGAATCGCACTGGCGGTGGAGGGAGTATTCTCCCGCACAAGTTCACCGAGCCAGGGAGCAGACCCGGACCAGAATAGACCGGCTGCGCAAACAAGAGCGAGACGAGGCGCTCAGAAAAAAGCATCTCAGGCTCAAACGGGCCGATTCGAAACAGCGTATGAAAATAGAGATAGCGGCCGCCGCCGCCAGAGTCCGGTCACGCCGCGGAACACTTCGCTGAATCCGGGCCTGGCATGGACAAAAAAGCGTGTACAAGGCTGTTCACCCGCCTTAAGCGGAGTATGCCTGCCCCCACTACCGAACTGGAATATGACTCCGAATTCGAACTGCTGGTGGCGGTAATGCTCTCGGCACAGGCTACGGATATCAGCGTGAACAAGGCAACGAAAACGCTGTTCCGCGTTGCCGACACGCCACGGGCCATGGCAAAACTCGGCGTTGAGGGACTGACGCCCTACATCAGGAGCATTGGGCTGTTCAACAGCAAGGCGAGGAACATCGTAGCCACCGCCCGCATCCTGGTGGAAAAACATGATGGCGAGGTACCCAGGGATCGACGGGGCCTGGAGGCCCTGCCGGGCGTTGGCAGGAAGACCGCGAATGTCGTGTTGAACACGGCATTCGGGCAGCCCACGATTGCGGTGGACACGCATATTTTCAGGGTCGCGAACCGCACCGGCCTGGCACCCGGCAAGACTCCCCTTGCCGTGGAAGAACATCTGCTGCGGGTGGTCCCGGATCGCTTCAAGAAAGACGCCCACCACTGGTTGATTCTGCACGGCAGGTATACCTGCACCGCGCGCTCGCCGAAATGTATTGAATGCGTGATTCGCGATGTGTGCGAGTATCCCGAGAAGACTGCCTGTATGATTTAACCTGCAGATACCAACATTCACAGTTTCCATGCAATCGAGCGCAAACCAGTGATGCAGCACAACCCCGTCGCAACCGGTCTCAGCCATGGGCGACCCGACAAATTGGGGCACGTCAGTCGTGCCGTACATCGTGCACTCGACAAAGCGGAGGCCACGCGTGCCAACGCCGTTTTGTTGTTTCTCACCGGGGACTATGCTCACGACCCGTTGCCGGCAGTGCGGGCCGCTGCCCGCGCCGCCAGCTGCACCCAGGTAACCGGGGCAACCGGAATGGGTCTGTTGACCGAGGAAGAATGGGTCATCGACAGCTCCGGCGCAGCCGCCATGGTATTCACCGAACAAGTCCATCTGGGTTTGAGTCAGCAGTCTGACCCCAATCAGCTCAGGCTCTGTTTGTGCACTCCAAATGCCGTCTCCGCAAGCTGGCTTGACGAGCCGGTCAGGCGCTTTGGCGCGATTACGAGCGACGAGTTCGGACACGGCCCCTTCGCCATATGGCAATCAGGTGCCCTGGTGAAGGACGGATTCATGGAGGTGGCCATTAACGGCGTCAGCTCGGAGGTTGCCGCGGCCAGGGGCATACAGGTGCTTACGGCGCCCATGGAGGTCGACGAGGCCACGGGGTACGATATTCGCCGTATTGCCAGTTATCCCGCGCTGCACGTTCTGATTAATGCCCTGCCCGATGAGGTCAGAAAGCGCGAGCAGCTTCCGCTGCACATGGTAATGTGCGGCGTCACGTTTGGTGAGCCTGAAACCGCCATAGACGAAGGACGCTTTCGGTTGGATCACATCGTATCTGCGAATCCCGAAGATCGTTCCATTACCCTGTCGCACCCACTGCGCCCAGGCGAGAGGTTGTTCTGGGCCATCCGCGACCGGCTGACGGCGGAACGCACCATGCGTGATGCGGCTCTGAGCTGCCGCCGGTCTCTGGGCGGTGTACCGGATTTTGCGATCATGTTTCCCTGCCTGAGCCGCGGCCCGCTTTTTTTCGGGGGAACCGACAAGGACATGGCCATGACCCGCGAGATATTTCCCGGCACGCCCCTGATCGGTTTTTACGGCAACGGCGAGATTGCGCCCATCGGCGAATATAGCCACTTGCACCAGTACAGCACCGTTCTGGCGGCTTTCCGCTGTCACAACGCGTGAAGAATTGAGCGGATGCAATATCCGTTGTAAGCTATTTGCGACCCCTCGGGTCTACTCAATCGTGTAGCCTGCAATGCTGTCGCTGCACGGGGACACCGAGTATCCGATAGCGTCAACCGTATTGTGCGGGATGCATAGCGACATCGGTGTCTGTTTTAATCAATTGAAACCAAACCAATAGTAAATTAGGAGCCAAAATGAAACGCAGAACTTTAATCAACAGTGCAATTTCCGGTCTCATCGCCTTGGGCGTAAGCGGCGTCGCGATGAATGCCAGCGCAGCCGAAATGGAAAAATGCTTTGGCGTCGCCAAGGCGGGCAAGAACGACTGTCAGACCGCTAATTCTTCCTGTGCCGGCACCTCCAAGGCGGATGGACAGAAAGACGCATTTGTCCTGGTTCCGACAGGATCCTGCGAAAAATTGGTCGGCGGCAGCCTGGAAAGTGCCTGATCAGGAATTTTTCACCTGTGATCCGATCCCGGCCTCCGCCGGGATCGGGTTGCGGGGCCCGCATTACCGGGAGGTCGCTGAATCCAGTCCGAAGGTCGGCTTCCTGGAAGTACACAGTGAAAATTACTTCGGCAGGGGCGGCGTCCCTCACGCTTACCTGGAACGCATCCGGCGCGACTACCCGTTGAGTTTTCACGGGGTTGGATTGTCTTTGGGGTCGACCGATCCGCTCAACAGAGATCATTTGCGCCGGCTCAGGCAATTGATCGATGCCTACCAGCCCGATTTCGTTTCCGAGCACCTTTCCTGGGGATCATTTGGCGGACGGTATCTGAACGACCTTCTCCCTCTGCCCTATACCGAGGAAGTGGTCAACCATCTGGTGGAGCGAATCCATCAGGTACAGGATATCCTCGAACGACCCATCATGGTGGAGAACGTATCGTGCTATCTGGAGTTCGAACACTCCCACCTGAGCGAATGGGAATTCGTGGCCTCGGTGGCGGAGAGTGCCGACTGTGA
>CAMYOI010000024.1 GCA_947259955.1 uncultured Gammaproteobacteria bacterium | reverse complement strand
TCGAGGCCGCGGGTGTAGACACGGTAAAGGAGTTGCGCAACCGAAATGCGAAAAACCTTCATCGAGCCCTGCAAAAAGCAAATGTCAGCAGGAAAAGGTCGTACGCCCGCCAACTGCCCAGTGAGAAAATGGTTTCCGACTGGATCGCCCAGGCCAAAAAACTGAATCCGGCGGTGTCCTATTGATCTGAAGCCTGCACGACCGGCCTCAAATTTTTAAAAAACGTGTCAGGCATCTTTGTATTTGATATCCCGCTGACACGATCCGAACCCCTCTGAGAGTTCGCGCTTGCACTGCTGATATCGCATAGATCGCCCGCGTTAACACAGGGAAACGACGATGGAAGACTTCGAGAAACTCGGCAAATTCTACCTGGGAAAATCCTGGGATCCGGACCGGAGCGAACTGCGCGACGACGTCGTTTTGTACGATGCCAAGGACCTGACGACCCACGCGGTCATCATCGGCATGACCGGCAGTGGCAAGACCGGGCTGGGGATCGGCCTTCTGGAGGAAGCGGCCATAGACAAGATCCCGGTGATCGCCATCGACCCCAAGGGTGATCTGGGAAATATACTGTTGAGCTTCCCCGAGCTTCTGCCGGAGGATTTCGAGCCCTGGGTGGATCCCAGGTCGGCCGCAGACAGCGGTCGCAACACAGCGGAGTTTGCCGCCGACCAGGCCCGCCTGTGGGAGAAAGGGCTTGCCGACTGGGGCCAGAGCAAGGAGCGCATCAGGCGCCTCCGAAACTCCGTAGAAATGGCGATTTACACACCGGGGAGCCAGGCGGGCATTCCGGTATCGGTTTTGAGATCGTTCAATGCGCCCGCGACGGAATTGCGGGACGACAGCGACCTCTACCGCGACAGGATCGCGTCGACGGCTACGGGGATCCTGGCATTGCTGGGCATTGAGGCCGATCCGATTACCAGCCGGGAACACATACTGATCTCCAACATACTGAAGTCCAGTTGGGATCGGGGCGGCGACCTCGACATTCCCGGACTGATCACGGCAATTCAGAATCCACCGATGGAAAAGGTCGGCATTCTGGATATGGATTCGTTCTTCTCGCCGCAGGACCGCTTTACCCTGGCCATGCGTTTGAACAATTTGCTGGCGGCGCCGGGTTTCGAGGTCTGGCTGGAAGGCGAGACCCTCGATGCCGGCCGCCTGTTCCATACGGTGGGTGGTAAACCGCGTGTTTCGGTGATGTCTATCGCGCACCTGTCGGATTTCGAACGCATGTTCTTCGTTACCATGCTGCTCAACGAGGTCCTGAGCTGGATGCGTCGTCAGCCGGGAACCGGTACGTTGCGGGCGATACTCTACATGGACGAGATTTTCGGCTATATCCCTCCTACCGCCAACCCGCCCTCGAAGATGCTGTTTCTTACGCTGCTGAAGCAGGCGCGTGCATACGGGTTGGGCCTGGTACTGGCCACGCAGAATCCAGTCGACCTTGACTATAAGGGATTGTCCAACACGGGAACCTGGTTCATAGGCCGCCTGCAGACCGAACGCGACAAAGCCCGCGTCATGGATGGACTCGAAGGCGCGGGGACGAGTGGTGAATTCGACCGGTCAAAAATGGAGAAAACGCTCGCCGGCCTCGGCAAGCGCCGTTTCCTGCTGCACAACGTGCACGAAAGCGGCCAGGTGATTTTTCAGACCCGCTGGGTGCTGTCCTACCTGGCCGGGCCTTTGACGCGGGAGCAGATCAAGCTCCTTTCGGCCGGATATGAGATCACGGCTGATGAAGCCGGTGTCGAGGCATCCCCCGCCAAAAATGTGCCAAGGCAGATAAAGCCTTCAGCCGGCACGCCGCCCGCGTTGCCGCCCGCCATACCGCAGTTCTATTATCCCGTCGCCCGCGGCACCAAAGCGGATGCCGGGCTGATCTACTACCCTCGCCTGCTCGGGGCGGCTGACATCGTCTACTCGTCCGCCAAGTACAAAGTGCATGCCGAAAAACCGCTCATGGCGCTTACCGAATTCAACGACGAGCCGGTGCCCGTAGACTGGTCGGACAGCGAACTCGTCGATTTGCGCGTAGACGATTTGGCCTCCGGACCCGCTGACGGCGCTTCGTATACCGAACTTCCTAAGGCCGCGTCCACGGCGAAGAACTACTCCAAATGGGAAAAGTCCTTCAAGCACTGGGTGCGAACCGACAACCCGCTGGAGCTTTTGTACAGCAAGAAGTACAAAACCGTCTCAAACATCGGCGAGAGTGAGGGAGACTTTCGCGCCCGCCTGCAGGTTCTCGCACATGAGCAAAGGGACATCGCACTCGGCAAGTTGAGAAAGAAGTACGAGGCCAAACTGGCCGTGCAGGAGCGAAAGCTGCTCCGTGCTCAACAAAGACTGGAGACGGAGCAGGCGCAGTCCAATCAGGGCAAAATCGATACCGCCGTATCCATCGGTTCGGCAATACTGGGCGCGTTTCTCGGGCGAAAACGCATCAGCGCCACCAGTACCAGCCGTGTCGGCAGTGCGATCAAGAAAGCCGGCCGAATGGGACAGCACTCGGATGATCTTCGCCACGCAAAAGAGGTGCTGGCAGAAACCCGACTGACTATGGACGAATTGGATTTTCAGTTCGAAAACGAAGTGGACCAGTTGGAGCTGTCATTCGACGCACAGACGGAAAAACTGGAATCTATCGCGGTAAAAGCCACCAGCACCAATATACAGGTCCACCTGGTCGGCCTGACCTGGCTGCCCTACCGCAAGGACGATTCGAGGCTGGCTACGGCTTGGGAATAGAACTGGCGCGCCTGACAGGATTTGAACCTGTGACCTTTGGCTTCGGAGGCCAACACTCTATCCAACTGAGCTACAGGCGCGCTGAGGGCAAAATGATCCGGGATATTGTAAGTCCGATCAGCAACGATTTCATCCAGTGCGGATTCGGCCCGCTCCGCCCGTGTGGCGAGTGGTAATTTTGAGGTATACTCGCGCCCCATATCAAATATCAATTTACGATTCGGCCACCACGAATCGTGACCGTCAATTATTCAAGAGATAAAATGCAATGAGTGAACACATGAGCGACGCCAAGTTTGGCAAGGTATTCGGCGGCACCCTAGCCGGAATGGTCGCCCTGACGATCTTTCTCATCATTCTCGCGCATATCGTCGGGGGTGGTATCGCTGATTCCGATGTAAAAATAAAAGCCAAGGATGAGGTGACGCTGGCAAGAACGGCGCCCGCGGGCAGCGTGACCGTCGGCGAGGTCGCGGAACAAACTGCCGCGGTGGCTTCGTCCGAGACGCTTTCCGGCGAGCAGGTCTATCAGAGCGCGTGCGCGGTCTGTCATGCGGCGGGGATCGCCGGTGCCCCGAAATTCGGAGATGCCGCGGCTTGGGAACAGCGGATGGCGCAGGGTAACGACATCATGTACGAACACGCCATAAAAGGCTTTAACGCCATGCCCGCGAAAGGGGGCAACATGAGCCTGAGCGATGACGCCGTGAAAGCCGCGGTTGATTACATGTCGAGCGGCGCACAGTAAGCGGAATCGGCAACAGATCGACCGGCTTGGTGGCCGGCGCTTGTTACTGCAGTTCGACGATGGCGGGCATTCCGCGTACACGCAATTCATACCGCTTCTATCCTGGCCGCACAGAATTTGAACTCGGGTATCTTCCCGATCGGGTCGAGCTCTGGGCTCGTCAGGACGTTTGCCGCTGCTTCGGCGAAGCAGAAAGGAATGAATATCATTCCTTCCGGCGCGGATCCCCAAGCGGTCGATATCCCGCGGCGACAGGCTGGCAACGGCTTCCGGCTCTATGGCATCGAGCACCGCCGACCGGCGGGTCATAGTTCCGGTATGCCAGTGTTCCAACTGTCGCCCGGTGGTCAACACGAACGGATATGACTCATCCGGCAGTTCCCCAGGCGCGTTGTAGCTTGCCGGAACCACACGCCCGCGCTTCGTTGGGGTCGGGAAGCCGTCACCGAATACGATATCTTCACCCGGCGCGTCCGGATCCGGGCAGGGATAGGTCACCGCGCTTTCCCGAAGCAGACGATCCCAGGTGATATTGTCAAGAGAAGGCATGACCTGCTTCATTTCCGCAAATACGTCGGCCGGGCCTGAATAGTCCCACCCAAGATCAAGGCGCCTGGCCAGCTCCTGTATGATCCACCAGTCCTGGCGGGCATCCCCGGGCAGGTGGAGCGCCGCACGGCCTATCTGCACCTGCCGGTTCGAATTGGTCACGGTGCCGTTTTTCTCCGGCCAAGCGGATGCCGGCAGTACGACATCGGCGTGGAACGCGGTCTCCGTCAGGAACAGGTCCTGGACCACCAGATGGTCCAGCTTGGCAAGCGCTTCACGGGCGTGCTGGGAATCCGGATCAGACATCGCCGGGTTTTCTCCCATGATGTACATGCCCTTGATCCGGCCGGCAACAACGGCATTCATGATCTCGACCACGGTAAGGCCCTTGTTTGGATCGAGCGGCGCACCCCAAACGTCTTCGAAGCGCTTGCGTATGTCTTCCGATTCCACCGACTGGTAGTCGGGAAACATCATGGGAATAAGACCCGCGTCGGATGCACCCTGCACGTTGTTCTGGCCGCGCAGGGGATGCAAACCCGTTCCCGGCCGGCCGACCTGCCCCGTAATCAGCGCCAGGGCGATAAGACAGCGCGCATTGTCCGTACCGTGGATGTGCTGGGAGATCCCCATCCCCCAGAATATGATGGATCGGTCAGCGGTGGCATAGGTGCGCGCCACCGTGCGTATGACATCGGCGTCGATACCGCAGATCTTTTCCATGGCCTCCGGTGTGAAGTCGGCGATGTGCCGCACAAGATGCTCGAATCCTCCGGTGAACTGGGAAATGTATTGCTCGTCGTACAGCTGCTCGGTCACAATGACATTGAGCATGGCATTCAGCAGCGCTACATCCGTTCCCGCCTTGAATTGCAGCATATGGGCGGCGTGGCGCCGCAGAGGATTGCTCCGCGGGTCGCAGATGATCAGCGTTTTACCCATCTTTGCCGCCTGCTTGAAAAACGTCGCCGCTACGGGGTGGTTATCGGCGGCATTGGTGCCAATTAGAATGATCACATCCGCATCGAGGCAGGCCGTGAACGGCGCGGTCACCGCGCCGGAGCCAATCCCTTCTAGCAGCGCAGCCACCGACGAGGCATGGCACAGGCGAGTGCAGTGGTCAACGTTGTTGGTACCGAAGCCGGTCCTGACCAGCTTCTGGACCATGTACGCCTCCTCGTTCGAACCCTTGGCAGAGCCGAATCCGGACAGTGCGTCCGATCCTTCATGGTCGCGAATTTTTTTCAGTCCGTTCGCGGCCAGATCGAGCGCCTCTTCCCATGTCGCCTCACGAAAATGCGTGTACGGATCGGCGGGATCCACCTCGCAATCCGGGCTCTTGGTCGCGCCTTCCAGGCGAATCAGCGGCCGGGTCAATCGATGGGGGTGCTTGATATAGTCGAAGCCGAACCGGCCCTTGATGCACAGTCTGTTGTGGTTGGCCGGACCGTCCCGCCCCTGCACCGCCACGATGTTATTGTCGTTGACCTGATAAGTGATCTGGCAACCCACCCCGCAATAAGGGCATATGCTGTTGATTTCCGTTAGCGGAATGCGCTGGTCGCGGCCGGTTTCGTCCACCAGCGACTTTTCCATCAAAGCACCCGTCGGACATGCCTGCACGCACTCACCGCATGCAACACAGGTGCTGGACCCCATCTGGTCATCGAAATCGAAAACTATCTTAGAATGATGCCCTCTGTAAGCCATGCCAATTACGTCATTGACCTGGACCTCGCGACATGCACGCACGCACAGATTGCACTGTATGCAGGCATCGAGACGCACCCACATGGCTGGGTGCGATGCATCATGTTCAACATAGTCGCGAGCCGGATACCGGCTTTTCCTGACATCGAGGCGGTCTGCCCACTGCCACAAACGGGAATCGTGCTCGGGGCCGCTATCGCGCTCGGGTTGATCCGCGATCAACATTTCGATCACGCTGCGGCGAGCGTTTTCCGGTCGCTTCCCAGCTGTATTTACCACCATTCCCCGCGCAGGTTTCCGGAGGCACGATGCGGCCAGCGCGGCCTCACCTTCGACTTCGACCATACATGCCCGGCAATTGCCGTCAGGACGATATCCGTGCGAGTCCTTGAAACACAGGTGCGGCAACTCATTGCCCAGTCGCCGTGCAACCTGCCAAATCGTCTCCTCGGAGCGCGCCTCGACCGACCGGCCATCTAGAGTGAACTGGATTCCGGCCCCGGATTGAAAATTCTCGTTCATCTATAGTTCCTCGCGAAAATACCGGAAAATGCTAAGCAGCGGATTGGCTGCCGCCTGCCCCAGACCGCATATGGAGGCGTCCGTCATGGTGGCGCCCAGCTCCGCAAGCAGCGGTTCGTCCCAGTCCTTTTCAGACATCAACGTCACCGCCTTCTCCGTGCCTGATCGGCACGGCGTACACTGGCCACAACTCTCATCCTCGAAAAAACGCATCAGATTCAATGCAACGTCTTTGGCACTGTCCTTGTCGCTGAATACCACAATCGCGGCGGATCCGATAAAACACCCATGTTTTTGAAGGGTCCCAAAGTCCAGCGGCAGATCGTCCATCGACGCGGGGAGAATACCCCCTGAAGCGCCACCCGGCAGGTAGCCCTTGAAGACGTGACCCTCCTCCATGCCGCCACAGTAATCTTCGATCAATTCCCTGATTGTCGTACCCGCCGGGGCTATTTTTACCCCGGGCTCACGAACCCGGCCGGAGACGGAATAGCTGCGCGGCCCCTTCGAGTTCCCTTTGCCCTGATCGGCAAACCAGTCGGCGCCCTTTTCCAAAATGTCCCTGACCCAGTACAAGGTTTCGACATTTTGCACCAGGGTCGGTTTGCCGAATATCCCGACCTCGGCGACGTAGGGCGGACGGTGCCGGGGGAGCCCGCGTTTTCCTTCGATGGATTCGATCATGGAAGACTCCTCACCGCAGATATATGCGCCGGCACCCCGTCGCAGGATAATGGGAGCGTGTTGTGTGAGGCCGGCGGCGTCGAGTCTGTGGAGTTCTTTTTGCAGCATCTTTCTTATCCCCGGGTACTCGTCCCTGAGGTAGAAGTAAACCGCTTCGGCACCGACTGCCCACGCCGCGATCAGCGTGCCTTCCAGCACCCTGTGCGGATCGTTCTCCATGTAATAACGATCCTTGAACGTGCCGGGTTCACCCTCGTCGGCGTTGACCGCCATCAGTCTCGGGCCGGGGTATCCGCGCACGAACGTCCATTTTCTAGAGGTAGGAAATCCCGCGCCACCGAGCCCGCGCAGTCCGGATCGGTCCAGAGTTTCGATCAAGGATTCAATATTGTGCTCTCCTGAAAGGCAGGATCGAAGCAGCACATAGCCGCGATCGTTCTGATATCTGTCCAGATCCGGGTAGTCCGGCACCTCCGGTTCCGTGTCTCTGCGTGCGATGCAATCGATCGCCTTTTCCACGTCACAATGATCGACATGACGATGCCCCACCTCGAGTGTCGGCGCAGCAGCACAGCGTCCCATGCACGGTGCAGCCACAATCCTGACGCCATCGGGCGCACGTTGCGTAAGTTCGGCGAGCAATTCGTTGGCGCCCTTCATTTCACATACGACGCTGTCGCACACCCGTACGGTCAGCTCGGGCACCTCGGCGTCATCGGACACCACATCGAAATGGGCGTAAAACGTGGCTACCTCGAACACCTCGGCCATGGCCAGTCTCATTTCCTGAGCCAGAGCCGCCAGATGGCGGTGTTTCAGGCAACCGTAGTGGTCCTGGATGGTATGCAGGTGCTCGATCAGCAGATCGCGCTGGCGTGATTCGTCGCCCAACAACGCCCTGACTTCGGCCAGCGATTCTTCGTCGACCTGGCGGCCTTTGGGTGTTTTGAGGAATTTGCCACGACCGGAACCCGGGTGCCGGCGTTGGTGTACCTGTTTGTTCATAGTCGCACTACTTTAAATGGGTTTAGGTCTAAACGCCAATTTTGTATATTGTATACCAGCACCGTGCCGGGCCTCTTACCCGGCCGCATTCCCGACGAGCCGACCCATGACCTCTGATCCGGGCGGTTGTCAAGATCGGCGTTCGAAAACAACCGGGGTCAGAGGATTGTCCAGCGTTTTGCCCGACGCCTGCCCCAGGCTGATGAGGTGGTCACTGATCTCCTTCGTCCACGCTCCCCGTGGCTCGAAGATCACATCGTCACCGCCGAGTCGAAACGTCAGCCGATGTGAGGTAAGGGGTGCACTGTGCTTGGCGCTGGCAGCATGAATCGTACGGAAGTCGAACACCAGACAGTCGCCGGGCTGCAGGTCCCAGCTTAGGAATTCGTGAAGACGGCTGTCGAAATCCGGCATGGGATGATACTCGTCGCCGACACAGTCAAAGGGCACGTTGTCGCTGAACTGCGGCGCTGCGTACAACCGGCCCCAGTGATGAGAGCCGCGCACGAAAGTGAGTCCTTGCGCTGCGCTTACTTTCTCGAGCGGGATCCAAACGATGCACATAGGTCCGATAAAATCGAAGTAAGGTTCGTCGTGATGCCAGGGCGCGCCGTCCACCGAGCCCGATTCACGCATGAACCAGTTATCCATGAGCATGAGCACGCGATCACGGCCCAGAACTTCCGCACCCAGCTTTCCCAAAGGGGATCGAAATATCAGATCCCTGAATTCCGGTATTTCTCGCCAGTTCCAGAAGTCGAATACGTAACGCCCCGTCGAACCCTCGCTGGTATGGTCCCTGAAAAACGGACCCGGATTGGAGATATTGCGAGCGATACCATTACGGGCCAGATCGATCCACTCCTGCGCGAACACGCTGCGAAGACAGGTGACGCCGTTCTGATGATACTGCTCGATCTGGTCCTCGTTGATCATGCACTTCATAATATCTGCTCATATCCCGAATAAAAAGTATACTGTTACCGTTTCGAAGAACGGCGATGAAAAGAACGTTAGCCGAAAACTGGTACTCCGTGCACCACCTCGATGACGGCGTCTCCTTGATTACTGAGCCTTATATCAAGGAATTCTATCGCTGCAATATCTGGCATGTTGTTGGCCGCTCTACCGACATGCTCGTCGACAGCGGGATGGGCGTGGTGGAGCTCAGAAAACAAATAACCCTGATTTCTGGAAAACGAACCGTTGCCGTTGCCAGCCACACCCACTTCGACCACATCGGCGCCCACCATGAGTTCTCCGACAGGTTGGTCACAGGAGTGAATCGGGGATCTTGGGTGCTCCCGACCGGGCCAGCACCCTGGCGGATCCTTATGTAACTGATGAGATCTTCACACAGCTCCCACCGGCCCCCTACGATTCCGAGCGATATCAGGTCAAAGCGGCACCCGCAACACGGCAGGTTGATGAAGGAGATGTCATCGACCTGGGCAATCGGCACTTCGAGGTCATCCACACTCCGGGCCATTCCCCCGGAAGCATAATGCTGTGGGAGGCTTCGTCGGCGGTACTCTTCTCCGGGGACACGGTGTACGACGGCCCGTTGATCGACGACGCCTATCATTCCAATATCGACGATTACCTCAGCACGATGAAACGAATACTCGATCTGCCGGTTCGCGTCGTGCACGGCGGACATTTCCCGAGCTTCGACGGCCGGCGCTATCGTCAGCTCATTCGCGACTACCTTGATGCCAAGGCTGCTTGAATTCCAACCGACTGAAATACGGGCTAGCCTGCATTTCTCACCAGGCGGTTATGATTGCTTTTCAACGGAACTCATATTAATTCAAGTTTTCGTCATTGCGAACGAAGTGAAGCAATCCAGCACTGTTGTCATACAATAACTTCTGGATTGCCGCGTCCTGCCACGCTTCGCTCGCAGCTTCGGCACGCTCCTCGCAATGACACAATTAATCGGAACTTCCTTAAGCATCGCAAACATTGAAGTCTATGGATTTATCTAAAAAACAGCGTGTTTTTGAAACGCCTATCCCGGCGCTGGCTGGTCCAGGCCAATTCATCCTTTCAGAGGAATGATATCGCCGGGATCGACATACAGTGATATAGGATCACCCGGCTTGACGTCCCGGGACTGCGGTAACCTTATTTTCAACAACTCTTCGCGGGTCGAAACACTGACCGTGCACTGCCGGTGCGTACCCATAAAATCGCAGTCGGCGACATGCCCCCCGGCAAATAGCGATCCTTTTGCTTCCAGCCCGGTCGTACAAGTGTTCCGGTCTGATCGACACCGCAGTTTGGTTTTTCGCGTCTGTTGTAGTTCTTACAGGCAGGCTGGCCAGGTCCGTTTCGACCATGGCAATTTGTCCATCGACCTCTTTTACCATTCCCTCCAGAATATTACTCTCGCGCATAAAACTTGCGGTAAATCGGAGCGCCTACTTTGACCGCAAAACCAACGGTTCGACCGCGTTCACTTAAATCTTTATTCTTTCATGCCGCGGATCATAGAAACAACGCATCGAAGCCCGGGCAGGAATACGTTGAGCTGCCAACTCGATCTCAAAATTTCCAGATTCGATAAAGTCCTTGCTGACCCCGTCTTGGTGGCTGATATAGCCCAGCGCGATAGATGAACCAATCGTGTGGCCGAACATGCCCGACGTGGTGCTGCCGACCTTGACGCCGTCCCGGTAGATAGGTTCCTCGTGGTACATCAACGGTTGCGGGTCCTCCAGGGCAAATGTCAGCAGGCGCCGTTTCATCCCTGCTTCTTTCATTTTCAACAGAGCCTCGCGGCCGATGAAACCACCTGGTTTGTCGAAAGCCACGGCAAAACCGAGGCCGGCTTCGAGGGGCGTATCTTCATCAGTGATGTCGTGCCCCCAGTGCCGATAGGCTTTTTCGATGCGACAGGAGTTCAGCGTGTGATATCCGGCGTGTGTCAGTCCAAACGAATGCCCTCTTTCCACGATCAGATCGTAGACCGCAACGGCAAACTCGGTCGGGATATAAAGTTCCCAGCCGAGTTCTCCAACAAAGGTGATCCGGGTCGCCCGCACCAGTGCGTAGCCCAGTTCGATTTCACGTGACGTACCGAAAGGGAACGCCTGACTTGAGAGGTCGGCATTGGTCAAACCGGATAATAGATTCCGGGAGTTTGGCCCCATGATACTGATAACGGCATAGCCTGAAGTCACGTTGGTCACAATCGCGTGTTCGTCTTCGCGAATATTCTTTTGCAGCCAGTTGTAATCCCGGTACTCGGTTGCAAAAGCCGTAACCACGAAATATTTGTTTTCATCGAGGCGGGTCACCGTCAGGTCCGCTTCTATACCGCCGCGCTCGTTCAACCACTGTGTATATACGATACGGTCAGCTGGCACCGATAGATCGTTGGCGCAGATGCGGTTCAATACCTTTTCGGCATCCGGACCCTGCACCAGGAACTTGGCAAATGACGTTTGATCGAATAGCGCGACCTGTTCCCTGACGGCCCTGTGTTCGGCCGCGTTGTGGTCGAACCAGTTCTGGCGACCGAACGAATATTCGTAGCGGGGTTCAATACCCCGTGGGGCATACCAATTCGGGCGCTCCCACCCCGTGTTTTCCCCGAAACACGCGCCTTTTGCCAGCAACCGGTCGTGCAGAGGCGAGCGCTTGATGCCGCGCGCACTCTCGAATTGCCGGAACGGCCAATGCATGTCGTATAACAAGCCCAGGGCCTCGATGGTCCGGTCGTGCAGGTACCGGCTGTTGCCCTGAAACGGTGCCATGCGCCGTATATCCACATCCCACAGATCCATCGGCGGGGCCCCGTCCACGATCCAGGAGGCCAGCACCTTGCCCACGCCCCCGCCGGACTGAATCCCCACGGAATTGAAACCTGCCGCGACGAAGAAGTTCTTGAGTTCCGGCGCTTCACCCAGCAGATAGCGGTCGTCGGGAGTAAAACTCTCCGGACCGCAGAAGAACAGCTGTACGCCCGCTTCCGCCAGCGCAGGCAGCCTGTGTATGGCTTTTTCCATGACCGGCTCGAAATGATCCCAGTCTTCCGGCAACGTGTCGAAGCTGAAGTCCTCGGGAATCCCGTCCATTCCCCAGGGTTTGGCGTTGGGTTCGAAAGCACCCAGCAGCAACTTGCCGGCATCGGCCTTGTAGTAGGCATGGCCATTCAGGTCGCGCATGACCGGGAGATCATTGGTCATTCCTTCCATCGGTTCGGTGACGATATAGAAGTGTTCCGCGGCGTGCAGCGGTACGTTGACACCGCACATCCGCCCCACTTCACGCGCCCACATGCCGGCGCAGTTCACAACGATGTCCGCCGCGATCTCCCCCTTGTCGGTGGCGACACCCGTCACCCGCCCGTTGTTATTGTGCACCGCGGTTACCCGGGTGTCCTCGAAAATGGAAGCACCGCCCATCTTCGCGCCCTTGGCCAGCGCCGTGGTCGTGTCAATGGGATTGCACATGCCATCTTTGGGGATGTGTATAGCGCCGACAATGTCTTCGATGTTGACCAGCGGCCACATTTTTTTGGCTTCCTCCGGCGTCACCACATTCACATCGACGTCGAAACAGCGGCCCATCGATGCGCTGCGCTTCAGTTCCTCGAATCGCTCTGCGGTAGAAGCCACGGTCAGCGACCCCGCCTGTCTGAATCCCGTGGCCTGCCCGGTCTCTTCCTCCAGCCCGCGGTAAAGTTCCGCCGTATACTTTGCAAGCAGGGTCATATTGTGGGTGGCGCGCAATTGCGCTACCAGTCCCGCGGCGTGCCACGTGGTGCCGCAAGTGAGGGACTTGCGCTCGAGCAACACAACATCCTTCCAGCCCAGTTTGGTTAGATGGTAGGCGACGCTGCAACCTATGATTCCACCGCCGATAATGACTACCTGCGCACTGGCTGGAAATGAATTGCTCATCAGTATTCTCCGGTTGGTATTGTCGGGCTACACCGGCGCATTGTCCTCATGAATCACGCGTCCAGCAAGGGGGCATTCATTTTCCATTGAACGCACCATTACGCCCTTACTTCCGATATCGGTACGACCATCAACGATTCCGGGCCCGACAACGAGGCACACATGTCCCGTATCAAATACACAAAGACTGGCCTTTCATCACTTGTCGCAGGCATCCAGGACCAGGGAAACCGCCAACCCGACCATGCTTTGTCCTGGCCTGCGTTTTTCCTTGCGTTAAACTCGGGAGATTGAAACAATTACCGTCCCTCAACAGATCAACCCCGAAGGAGACTAGGCGTGGAAACCAGAGCAGCGGTGGCACACAAGGCCGGCGACCCATTAAGCATTGAAACGATCCAGCTCGATGGCCCGAGAGATGGCGAGGTTCTGGTTGAAATCAAGGCGACGGGAGTTTGCCATACCGATGAATTTACTTTGTCCGGCGCGGACCCCGAGGGACTGTTTCCCGCAGTCCTCGGCCACGAGGGCGCTGGCATTGTCGTGGATGTCGGACCCAACGTCAGCAGCCTTAAAAAGGGCGATCACGTCATCCCACTGTACACGCCGGAATGCCGCCAGTGCGAATATTGCACCAGCGGCAAGACGAATCTGTGCCAGGCTATAAGGGTGACCCAGGGACAGGGTCTGATGCCCGACGGCACCAGCAGGTTTTCACTGGGCAACGACCCGGTGTTTCATTACATGGGCACGTCAACGTTTTCAAACTACACGGTGCTGCCCGAGATCGCCGCGGCCAAAATCAGGCAGGACGCACCGTTCGACAAGGTGTGTTATATCGGCTGTGGCGTGACCACCGGTATCGGCGCCGTAATGAACACCGCAGGTGTGGAGCCCGGCAGCAACTGCGTGGTTTTCGGACTGGGGGGCATCGGCCTCAACGTCATCCAGGGATTGCGCCTGGTGGGCGCAGATATCATCGTCGGCGTCGACCTCAATCCTGCGAGGGAATCATTGGCAAGGAATTTCGGCATGACGCATTTCGTCAATCCGAAGGACGTGGATGGAGATCTGGTCGCCCACCTCGTCGACATCACCAAGGGCGGAGCGGACTACAGTTTCGAATGCATTGGAAATGTCGAAGTGATGCGGCAGGCACTGGAATGCTGCCACAAGGGCTGGGGGGAATCGGTCATCATCGGTGTCGCGGGTGCGGGACAGGAGATCAGCACGCGGCCTTTTCAGCTAGTAACGGGCCGGGTGTGGCGCGGCACCGCTTTCGGTGGCGCCAAAGGACGCACCCAGGTTCCAAAAATCGTGGATTGGTATATGGAAGGAAAGATCAATATCGACGATCTGATAACGCACACCATGCCGCTTGATGACATCAACAATGCTTTCGATCTCATGCACAAGGGCGAATCGATCCGCAGCGTAGTCACTTTCTGACGACGTTACCGCGGGCGCGCGGCCTTCACGACCCGCGTTATTCGGTATTGTCAAACCCGTTCAACTCCAATTACCAGAACTGCACCGAGTTCGTGTTGGCCATTCAGTCATCCGCATTTTCAAGCGGTCTTCTGCCTGGTCGCGCGCTTGCGTTCGAACTCTCTGAGATGGCGCTTCCTGATGCGGATGTGTGATGGCGTGATTTCCATCAGCTCATCGTCCTCGGCGAACTCCAGTCCCTGCTCCAGGGTCATTCGCAAAGGCGGATTGAGCAGCACATTGTCGTCCTTGCCGGCGGCACGGATGTTGGTCAGCTGTTTGGCTTTCAGCGGATTGACCGTAAGGTCGTTGGCCCGACTGTGGATCCCGATGACCTGCCCTTCATAGACCTCGTCCCCTGGTCCGATGAGCAGTCGCCCGCGCTCCTGCAGGTTGAACAGTGAGTAGGCCAGGGCTTTACCGGTTGTAGCAGACACGAGGACGCCATTGGGTCTGCGATTGATTACTCCGCTGAACGCCGGGCCATAGTGATCGAAAACATGGTAGAGCAGCCCCGATCCCGAAGTCAGGGTCATGAATGCCGACTGAAAACCGATCAATCCTCGAGACGGCATCATGTATTCAAGCTTGACCCTGCCGCGCCCGTCCGGCTGCATATCCCGGAGCTCGCCCCGGCGCATGCCCAGCGCCTCCATGACTCCGCCCTGGTGGCTCTCCTCCACGTCCACCACGAGCTGTTCGTAGGGTTCTTCTCTCGCTCCATCCAGCTGACGATAGATGACCTCCGGACGGGATACGGCAACCTCGTAACCTTCGCGCCGCATGGTCTCAAGAAGTATCGACAGGTGCAGCTCGCCCCGGCCGGCGACGGCGAACTTCTCACTGTCTTCCGTTTCATTTACCTCGAGAGCAACGTTGTGCACGGTTTCGCGAAACAGTCGATCCTTTAGCTGGCGCGAGGTCACGTACTTTCCATCCCTTCCGGCGAACGGCGAGTTGTTTACCTGAAACGTCATGCGCACCGTGGGCGAGTCGACCTTGAGTGGAGACAGTGCCTGCACCTGATCCACGTCGCACAGCGTATCCGAGATATCCAGGCCTTCCACACCCGTCACGGCTACGATGTCGCCCGCGCGGGCGGATCCTACCTCAACGCGTTCGAGGCCCATGAATCCGAAGATCTGCAATACCCTACCGGTCCTTTGCACGCCGTTGCGATCGACTACACTGATCGCGGAGTTGCTGCTTATCTCGCCGCGTTTAATGCGGCCGATGCCGATTCCACCCACGTAAGTCGAATAGTCGAGGGAAGATATCTGCATTTGAAAACCGCCCTCGAGGTTCACGTCTGGAGGTGGCGTATACCGGACAATGGCGTCGAATAAAGGCGTCAGATCCGACCCGGGGCTTTCCGCATCCAAAGACGCTATTCCCCGTAAGGCGGATGCATAGATCACCGGAAAGTCCAATTGCTGCTCGGTTGCGCCCAGCCTATCGAACAGATCAAAAGTCTGATCCAGCACCCAGTAGGGTCTTGCCCCGTCGCGGTCGATCTTGTTGATTACGACGATCGGCCTCAATCCGTGTTCGAAGGCCTTTTTGGTTACGAAGCGGGTCTGCGGCATGGGGCCCTCGACCGCATCGACCAGAAGCAGCACGGAATCCACCATTGAAAGAATTCTCTCGACCTCGCCGCCGAAATCCGAGTGGCCCGGGGTATCGACTATGTTGATCCGGTAGTCGCGCCACTGGATCGCCGTGTTCTTGGATAGAATCGTAATGCCTCGTTCCTTTTCCAGATCGTTGGAATCCATCACTCGTTCGACCCGGTTCCGGCTGCCGAGCGTGCCGGACTGTTCCAACAGCTTGTCGACGAGCGTGGTTTTGCCATGGTCTACATGAGCAATGATCGCGATATTTCGCAAATTGATGGTCATAAAGTTCGTATTCCCGAATCAGTAGCCGCGCGGATTCTGCCAGACTCCTGGGTATCTATCAGATCTTTTTCTACAATGTACATCTTTGGTTCATATTCTGGTGTTCTATTGTTTGGCCAAATTCAGATAAACTTGCATCCTCACGCGCAGTCAAGGCGCTCAAGTCATCGGAGCCGCAGCATGAATACAGTCGCTTTCACCGAAATGGGCAAGGGTACAAAGGAAGAGTATGAATTCCTCGAGGGGCTGGAACAACAATACATCGCCGAATTGCCGGATCGATTGATCGCGGCTCTCAAACGTCTCGATCTTCCGAGTGGCTTGCGGGTATCCAGGATGGAGCATTCGCTGCAGTCGGCAACCCGTGCTTATCGGGCGAACGAGAGCGACGAAATGGTGGTTGCCGCCCTGCTGCATGACATCGGTGACGATCTGGCGCCCTGCTCCCACAGTGAACTCGCCGCGGCGGTGCTGAGGCCGTATGTGTCTGAAAAGACCTATTGGATCATCAAGCACCACGGTTTGTTTCAGATGTACTACTACGCTCACCATCTGGGAGGAGACCGCAATGCACGTGATTTGTTCAGGGAGCACGAATGGTTCGATGACGCCGTGCGATTCTGCGAGCAATACGACCAGAACTGCTTCGACCCCGACTACGATACTTTGCAGCTTGAGTTTTTCGAACCGATACTGAGGAAGGTATTTTCGAATCCCTCTCTTCAGGATCCCGAATACACTGCCCGGTACGGCGAGGAAACCGCCAGAGCCTGACCCACGCAATACATCAGAACCACCGGAAGTGTCGCTATATGCGGGCTAACTGGCGATCTCGATTGCCTCCTCCAGGCTAAAGACCTCATTGAACAGCGCCCTGCCGATTATTACGCCCGAGATGTTAGGCAGGTATTTGAGCGTCGACACGTCATCCAGCGCATGCACGGTCCCGGTGGAAATAACCGGCAGGCTCAATTCGGTGCCCATCTCAGCGGTAGCCGCAAAGCTGCTTTCAGGTACGTTTTCGTAGCGATCGATGTCCGTAAAGATGATCGCGGCTACGCCGGTCTCTTCTAAGTGCCTGGCCAGTTCCAGTGCCGTGAAGGCTGTCTTGGTCCTCCAGCCCTCGATCACGACAAAACCGCTGCGGGCATCTACACTGACCACAACCCGGCCGGGATAGCGGGCGCAGGCCTCCGCAACCAGGTGCTGGTCCTTGACTGCCGCCGTGCCGAGAACGATTCGCTCAGCACCATGATCGAACCACCAGTGCACCGCGTCTATGGTCCGGATTCCGCCGGCCACCTGTACCGGTATGTCGGCTTGGTCGATAATCCGGCAGATCAGGTCCGCGTTGTGACGCCCGCCCTGAAATACACCGTCTATATCGACCACGTGGAGCCACTTCGCGCCAGCCTGCTGGAAATCCCGGGCGGCGTCCATGGGTGGGATTTCGTAAACATTCGGCTGGTCAATTCCGCCCCGGGACAGGTTCACGCACCTGCCGTCCTGAATCTCTATATCGGGATAGATAATCACCGCGTTCCTCCTCGAGCGTAACAAGCCGTGGACAGGGCTATTGTACTCCCCAACTAACGTAAAAAGCAGTAGCGGGAGGTAGAATGCGCCCATGCCCTCTGCAAAGAAAAAACTGCTCGTCGTTTCCCACGTGCCCTCTCCAAACACCCAGCGACTGCTCGACGCCGTCATGCGCGGTGCCCACAACGAGGAAATCGAGGATGTGGAGGTTGAGCATGTCAAACCCCTGGACTCCGGGCCCAAGGAAGTCCTTCAGGCCGACGGCATCATTCTCGGGACCACTGAAAATTTTGGATACATGAGCGGTGCGCTCAAGGATTTTTTCGACCGGATCTACTACCCCTGCCTGGAGCAAACACAAGGACTGCCCTACGCGCTGTACATACGTGCCGGGATGGACGGGACCGGCACCCGCATTGCGGTCACAAAAATCATCTCGGGGCTGAAATGGAGACCGATACAGGAACCGCTCATCTTTCGCGGCAGTTTTCAGAATGTATGGTTCGATCAGTGCGAGGAACTGGGAATGACCATGGCGGCGGGTCTGGAGGCGGGGGTTTTCTAACTCCAATACACGTCCGATCTCTTTAACTCAGTAAGAACCTCACCTTGATGGCCTGCTTCCTGGGCATCGGGCTCGGCTGCCTCGGAGCCGATCAACGGCGCGTGTCGCTGTGGATTACCTACTCCGTAATCCTGGCCCTATGCGCCGGAATAGGCGTTGCCGATACAGACTGTTTTTCAGTCAAAACCAAATAAACCGGGGTAACTCTGACGAATTCAGTATTTCGTCGTTGCGAACGAAGCGAAGCAATCCAGCATTGCAGTCATACAAGAACTTCTGGATTGCCGCGTCCTGCCACGCTTCGCTCGCAGCTTCGGCACGCTCCTCGCAATGACTCAAGCCTTTTCTGGACAGGAACTAATGAGTCCGCACGAAGCGCTGGCGCAGCAGCTTCTTGTCAATTTTTCCGACACTGGTCTTGGCGATCGAATCCACGAACTCTACGCGCTCCGGAATCGCCCATTTGGAAACAGCACCGGACTCGACGAATCCCGAGACATGCTGTCTGATAGATTCCGCGTCCACACCTTCACCGGCATCTTCCGTCAGAACGATGATGAGCATCGGCCGCTCACCCCATTTTTCGTCCGGGAATCCTATGGCCGCAACCTCGCCGACCGCTTGATGGCTCGATACGATGTCCTCGAGCATGAGTGACGATATCCATTCACCGCCGGATTTGATGACGTCCTTGACACGATCGGTAATCTTCAGATAGCCGTCGCTGTCCATGTTGCCGATATCGCCGGTGTGCAGGTAACCACCGCGCCACAACTCGTCCGATTTTTCCGGATCCTTTAAATAACCCTGGGTCAGCCAGGGTGTACGCACCACCACTTCACCGGTAGTTTTACCGTCATGGGGCACATCGTTCATACTCCCATCAACGATTCGCATCTGGACCAACGGTGCTGCGCGGCCGGTCTTGCAGCGATAGTCCAGCTGCTCATCACGATTTCGTGCCATGACATCCGCTTCCAGCTGGGCCGAACAAATGAACGGACAGGTTTCCGACATACCATAGGCGCTGAACACGTCGATCCCCCGGTCCAATGCCGCGGCAGCCAGCCCGCGGGGCAACGCGGCGCCTCCAATGATTACCCGCCATTTGGAAAGATCGATCTCCTTTGCCACAGGCTCGTTCAACAACATGTGAAGGATGGTCGGCACGCAGTGAGAAAACGTCACCTTCTCACGGTCAATCAACTCAAGCAGCTTGTGCGGAACGTAGCGCCCGGGATATACCTGTTTAACGCCCATCAACGTCGCAACGTAAGGCACACCCCAGCCGTGGACGTGAAACATGGGAGTGATGGGCATATAGACATCGTCGCGCCTAAACCACCCCTGATCAACCGCGGGTGCCATACCGGCGACCACGCCAAGGGTATGCAGTACGAGCTGCCTGTGGCTATAGTACACGCCTTTGGGTTCTCCTGTGGTACCCGTCGTGTAGAATGTAGTTGCCCGGGTGTGCTCGTCAAAATCCGGAAAATCGTATACCGCACCGACCCCGTCCATTAGCCGTTCGAATTCGCCGACTGACTCCAAGTTCGAACTTGACTGACTTTCATCCACCATTTCGACGAGTTTGACAGGCCTTTCGAATCTATCGGCGATTGACTCAACGATGGTGGAAAAGTCCGAGTGAACCAGCAGGACATCGTCTTCAGCGTGATTGATTGTGTAAAGAATCTGCTCCGGTGCGAGCCTGACATTTACGGTGTGAAGCACGGCCCCGATCATAGGTACCGCAAAGAAACATTCGAGATAACGATTAC
>CAMYOI010000023.1 GCA_947259955.1 uncultured Gammaproteobacteria bacterium | reverse complement strand
TTACGATTAGAATTCACGGGAAATACTATCTTCGAAATACGAGGATGGCGAGCGGCTGCCAGGGGTGCGGAAAAGAGCATAAGAAAAACGAACGCCCTTCGCCCTTTTCCCAAACGAATCCGTAATCCGGGGCGGCGCCACCCGCCGCAATAGTCGAACTCACCGCGTAGGTTGCCCCAACATGGCAGGCGTGACCAACACGATCCCTTTCTCGGTGACGCGAAAGCCCCGCTTTCTGTCTTCATCGTGATCCCTGCCGATGACCATTCGCTCTGGTATCACGCAATCGCGATCAATAATGGCTCCGAAAATATCTGCATAGCGTCCGATATCAGCGTCGGGCAACACAACAGATTGCTCGGTTTTCGAGTAGGAATGAGCCTTTACGTTGGAGAATAGGAGCGTGCGCTCCAATCGCGCTCCGGAAATGACGCAACCGCCGGATACCATTGAATCCAGGGCGATACCGCGCCGGTCCTCATCGTTGAAAACAAACTTTGCCGGCGGCAGTTGAGCCTGGTAGGTAAGAATGGGCCACTTCAGATCGTAAAGATTCAATTCAGGCGTCACCTCGAGGAGCTCTATGTTGGCGTCCCAAAACGCATCCAAAGTTCCCACATCGCGCCAGTAAACCCGCTCACCTGTCTGCGGATCCAAAAACGGATAGGCGAAGACGTTGTCGTGGCTAATGACCGACGGAATTATGTTCCTGCCGAAATCGTGTTCGGATGCAGGGTTATTCGCATCCACCGCAAGCTGCTCGTATAAAAATTCAGTACTAAAAACATAGTTGCCCATCGAGGCCAGGCAGCGATCAGCTTTGCCCGGGACCGGGCTCGGGTGGGCGGGCTTTTCTTCGAATCCAATGACTTTTTGGGACTCGTCAACCGCCATCACGCCATACGCATTAGCCGCTTCCTCAATGGGCACCTCCAGGCACGAAACCGTCATGTCCGCCTGGTTTTCTACGTGAAAGGCGAGCAACGGTCCGTAGTCCATTTTATAGACATGATCGCCAGCCAGAATCAAAACGTAGTCCGGTTTGTGCGTACGAATGATGTCCAGGTTCTGATAGATCGCATCCGCCGTACCCCGGTACCATTCTCCCCCTATACGCTGCGATGCAGGCAGAATTTCCAAAAACTCATTCAGCTCACCGCGGAAGTAGCTCCAGCTGCGCACCAGGTGGCTAATCAGGGAGTGCGCCTTATACTGGGTCAGTACACCAATTCGACGAATCCCTGAGTTCACGCAGTTAGACAAAGGGAAATCGACGATACGAAACTTCCCGCCAAAAGGGACATCAGGTTTGGCACGCCAGTCGGTGAGTTCATACAGGCGGGAGCCGCGCCCGCCGGCAAGAACCAGAGCCAGCGTCTGCCGGGTTAATCTGCTGACAAAACGTATTTGTGAAAGGTCTTCCATAGTCTAAATCAATGTCCCAATCAATAAATAGTTTGTGTCGGGTACATGCCGTTGGATGTTAGGCGGCACCAGGGTCACAGGCCAGGATTATGAATTTTTCTGTCCTGCCGCCACCTGCCGGCGCACCAAACGCACGAGTATACTTTGCAACCTTTTCGTCTCACGCACCCTAGTGTACCCCGTCCGGCATACCTGATGGATGAAGTATTGTAGATTGTTTTCCGCTGATGATCTTTACATTTGGTGATGATTTAAGACAATCTTTATCGGCATAGATTAAAGTCATTCAGACGCGACGAATAATCGGTTCAAGCATAACGATCTGTATCCACTATGGCGACACATCTTCTCCTCGGCCCACAGCGGCCCAACGCCAACATCGACCTGGCGTTCAATGCGCTCGGGGACAAAGGGCCAGCCGCGGTCGTTTCCGCCGGCTGGCAGGATGCAGAGGGCGACATCGAAGAGGTCCAGAAAGCCGTTGCCCGGCAGCTGATAGATTTGCACCTGTACCAGCGTGCCGAGGACGTACTCGCCAGTGAGGTCGGCCTGCGGGAACTATACCGCGAGCGGCAGAAACGGCTGCAGTTCCTGCAGCGGCTGTACCGCCTGAGATTGAGACAATCCATGCTGGCGGCGCGGCGTTTGCTGCGGGCAGTCGGTGATCCCGTCGTTGTGCGGCACGAGCAGCGCCATGCCATAGCGCAGCAGAGGTCGCTCGACCGGCATCACCTGCAGCGCATCAACGCCATCCATAAAGAATTCGATATACGCGTCGCCAACGAGCGTCTGCCGAAGCTGAGCGAACATGCAAAAGAAATCGCCCATGTGCTCGCCGGCTGCCAAACGGTTGTCATAACCGGAGGCAACGTGGCCGTGCTGCTCAATCGTTTGCGGCTGTTCGACGTCGGCTCGATGCTAAAAACTAAACATCTCGTTTCGTGGTCGGCCGGAGCCATGGTGCTAACCGACCGGGTCGTGCTGTTCCACGACAATACGCCGCAGGGGCGCCGCGATGCGGAGGTGTTCGACCAAGGTCTGGGCATAATCAATGAGATCGTTTTATTACCCGATGCCAAGCACCGGCTTGACGTCAGCGACAAAATACAGGTTGCACTATTTTGCCGGCGTTTTGCTCCGGTGAATTGTTTTACGCTCAACAGCGGATCGCTACTTCGCTTTGACGACGGGTGCATTACCGACGCTGAAGACGTGCGACGTTTATCGCGCAGCGGCGCGCTGCGCAAGGTGCGGACGCGATGAATCCCGCGCTGCGCAAACTTGTGCGCAAAGGACCGCCGCGTGCCGGCGATGTCGACAGATTCGTTGCAGATACCGTGTTTCCACTGGTCGACGGCACCGAAGTGACGTTCGTCTATCGCGGTAACGCTGATGAAGTTAACTTGCGCTGCTGGATCGCGGGCCTGAACACGGCGCAGCCGCTGCAGCATCTTGCCGGAACCAACCTCTGGGCGATTACCATGGAACTTCCGGAGCGGTCCCGCATCGAGTACAAGTTTGAAGTTGTCAGAGGCGGAAAACGCGAACTGGTGCTTGATCCGCTCAATCCCGTGCTCGCGCACGATCCGTTTGGCGCCAACTCGGTCTGCCAGGGTCATTGCTACGTACAACCCGACTGGACTGAGCACGATGATGAAACACGGCAGGGATCAATCGATATTATCGACGTCGAGAGCAAAGCGTTTCGTGAACGGCGGGCTATCCAGGTATATATGCCGGCAAGATTCAGAAAAAATCGCCGCTATCCGCTGCTCGTTGTGCACGATGGGCGGGACTATCTAAGATATGCCGCCTTAAAGACCGTACTCGACAATCTGATTCACCGCTTGGAAATTCCACAGATCATTGTGGCGATGACGGATTCGCCGGATCGCCTCAAAGAATACGCCGGTAATGATGCACACGCCGCTTTCCTCGCCGGCGATCTGCTGCCGCTGATGGCCGACAGATTTCCCCTGATTAATGAAAGTCATGCCAGAGGCATCATGGGAGCCAGCTTTGGTGGGGTTGCCTCGCTGCACGCGGCGTGGCGTCACCCCGACCTGTTCGGCTGCCTGCTCCTGCAGTCGGGTTCATTCGCCTTCAGCGATTTTGGGGCACATCAGCGCGGGCCGGTGTTTGACCCCGTTGTCCGATTTATGAACGAATTCCGCGAGGACCCGGGACAGCCCGTTGAGAAGATTTATATGAGCTGCGGGGTCTACGAATCGCTGATTTACGAGAATCGCACGCTGGTGCCGCGACTGCAGGCGCGGGGTGTGAATGTAAAATATGAGGAAGCGCGCGACGCGCACAACTGGGAGAACTGGCGGGATCGGCTGCGCAACGGGCTCTCCTGGCTGTTCCCCGGGCCGGTTTGGATGGTTTACGAGTGAGCGGACAGCTAGACTCATCGGTTTTGAAACAGGAAGGCAAAGACCTCCTAAATTGAGAAGGACATTGTTATGGCAAAGATAGTCAGGCGCATCGGCCTATCTCTTGGTGCCGATATCTGCTGGCCGATATGTTACGAGGCTCTGCTGAAAGAACTGGACCTTGAAATAGAACACGGCGGTGATACGCTGACCTTTGACGTCGAACGCGTTTTCATCGAACCCTTCGATCTCCGCCAGCCGTGCAGGTACGACGTGGTCATCGACCGATTGACCCACTGGTACCATACCTCCAGAGAGTGGATCAAAAAATCCATCCTGACCGATGATCTGTATGTATTCAATAATCCATGGTCTCTGCAGTCTATGGAAAAGCAGACCACTTATTGCGCCATGATGAGACTCGGCTTTCCGGTGCCCGAAACCTGGCTTATCCCACCCAAGGCATATACCGAGTCTGCCGATCTCCAGCCGACGCTGCGGCAGTATGCCAGGCTTTTCGACCTTGCCGGCATCGGCGATCGCATCGGCTATCCGCTTTTCATGAAGCCCTATGACGGCGGTGCGTGGGTCGGCGTGACGGCCATCGAGGACAGCGCGGCGCTGCGGTCGGCCTACGACCGGAGCGGCACGCGCGTCATGCATCTGCAAAAAGGCGTGCAGCCGCATGACGGATTCGTCCGATGCATCGGTCTTGGACCGCAGTGGCGTTGCGTCAACTACGACCCGTCCGCTCCTCTACACGACCGCTATCGCATGGATACGGACTTTCTTACGACAGAAGAAGAAAGTCACCTAAAAAAAATGACAATGGTGATCAATGCGTTCTTTGGTTGGGACTTCAACTCCTGCGAAGCGCTGCGCAGCAATGGCGTTTGGTGCCCCATCGATTTCGCCAACGCCTGCCCTGATTCTCAGGTCACGTCGCTACATTTCCACTTCCCATGGCTGATCAAAGCCAATTTGCGCTGGTCTATTTTCTGCGCCGCGACCAAGCGGCGCATAAAAACCGATCTCAACTGGCGGGCGTACTTCGACGTTGCCGATTCGGACCGGCCGTTTGACGAAAAGCTCGAGCAATATGTGCAAATCGCCAGAAATCGTTTCGATTCAGACCGTTTCTACGAATTCTGTGATAAACATCTGTCTCATCTGGATGAGATCGCGTTTGAGTTCTTTGCCACCGAAACGGTGCGCCAGGCAATTCGACAGAAAGTGGAGGCGCTGTTTCCAGCGCACGAGATCGAGGAGTTCACTGAACTTTTCTGGAGTCGCGTGCAGGCCTGGCGCAGCCACGAGAGCAGTCTGAGCCCGTGATCGAAAAGGAAGTTCATCGGTGGTATTCAGCACACGTCGAGCAGAACGTGCAGCTCACACGCTGGGGGCACTTCGGCGTGCCGGTATTGCTGTTCCCCACCGCCGGAGGTGATGCCGAAGAAGTCGAAAGATTTCACCTTATTCACGCACTTCAGCCGCTGCTCGAGGCCGGACGCATTAAAGTCTACTCGACCGACAGTGTTGCCGGCAGGGCGTGGATTTCTAGCGAGCACTCCGGAGAATACTGCTCGCGGCTGCAGAATCTGTACGATGCGTATATCTACCGGGAAGTCACCCCCGCGATTCGCCGGGACTGCCAGTCTGATTCGATCGAGATCGTCACCGCCGGCGCCTCGATCGGTGCGTTGAATGCCGCCGCGAGCGTGTGCCGGCACCCCGATGCGTTCAAACTGGCAATTGCCATGAGTGGTACGTTCGACTTGTCAAAATACCTCAATGGCCTGTTTAACCAGGACTTCTACTTTTCATCACCGCTGCACTTTCTCCCCGGTCTCGAGGGCCCAGTTCTGCAGCTTTTACGCACGCGTCTCTTCCTGCTGCCGAGCGGGGAAGGTGACTACGAGGACATCGGCGAGTCCTGGCGCCTGGCAGGCGTGCTCGGCGCCAAGCGCATTCCGAATCGAGTCGATTCGTGGGGTAAAGGCTACCACCACGATTGGACTACCTGGCGCGAGATGCTGCCGAAGTATCTCGGCGAATACGCGTAATCATCGTTCGAGACGATAATGATGCTGGACTGCGCTGGACGATCAACACCGCGCTCGATCTCTTCCGGGATAATGACGCCTGGCGGCGTATGGTCTCGAACGACATGGCCAAGAACATTTCATGGGGGCGACAGGGACCGGTCTGTGTCGATCTATTTTGGCGGCTGACCAGGTAAAAAAGCGATCACAATGAACATTATATTCATCGAACCTTCGTTTCCGTATAACCAGCGTGAATTCGTACGCGCACTCGCAGCGGTTGGGGCGAACGTCATCGGCATCGGCGAGCGACCCGTCGAACACCTGGATAGTGACGTTAAAGGCTGGCTGAAAGACTACGTGCAGATTCACTCGGTGGTGGATGAGGCGGTGCTGTTGGCGGCGGTCAAAGCCATTCAGGGCAGGCTTTGGGTCGACCGGATCGAGGCAACGGTCGAGGCGCACATCATGGCCGCCGCGACGGTGCGCGAAGCGGCGGGAATTCCCGGCACCTCTCCCCAGACCGCCTTTTTATGCCGCGATAAGCCGGCGATGAAGGAAATGCTGCGGCAGGCAGGCATTCCCTGCGCCAAATCAGCGCGGGCGCGGACCGCCAATGAGGCCTGGGAGTTTGCGCATGCGGTCGGTTTCCCGCTGATCGTCAAGCCGCCGGCGGGTGCCGGTGCCGCAGCGACTTTTCACGTTCGCAGCGGTGAGGATCTGCAGCGGGCCATTCTGGAGTCGGGGCTCGCCGATGGCGCGACCGTGGCGGTTGAGGAATTCATCGAGGGCCACGAAGGATTTCTCGACACGCTGACCATAGACGGAAAGGTGGGGCACGAGTTCATTACGCACTACTACCCGAACGTACTGGAGGCGATGCGTCAGCGATGGATCTCACCGCAAATGGTGGTGACCAACCGGATGGACGCGCCCGGCTACGATGAGGTCAAGGGGTTGGCACGAAAGGTCATCAAAGTCTTAGGCATTGGCACCTCGGCAACGCACATGGAATGGTTTTTCGGACCAAAGGGTCTTCATTTTTCAGAGATCGGGTGCCGCCCGCCCGGCGTCGGCCAGTGGGATGTCTACAACGCGGCCAATGAGTTTGACCTGTATTTCGAATGGGCGCACGCGCTGGTGCACGGCAGCACGCATTCGCAGGCGTCGCGACGGTACGCCGCCGGTATGATCGCACTGCGGCCGGAGCGCGACGGCACTATAACCGGATATTCGGGTGTTGACGAAATCAATCGAAAATATGGGGAGTACGTTGTTGCCGCGCACCTGCCCGAACCGGGAATGCCAACCCAGCCGGTGGAGGGCGGCTACATGGCCAACGCCTGGATGCGCATGCGGCACCCCGACTACGATACGCTAAGAGCAATTCTCAGCGACATCGGGCAAACAATTAGAGTGCACGCAAATTAGCGCCTCCTTGAAGCTGTCAATCACTACTTCTTCAAGACTTTTTCAACAGAATTTGGGGCTAGGATGAATCGTTACTAACGTTGCCTGGTTATTGCACAGGCTATTTATAGAAAAGTCTCTTAACGATCTCGTTTGATTTTTTGTCGATCCAGTACTTAGTGGAGCGACCGAACACTGCACTTACGATCCCGGTTGGCTTGCCCTGTTCATCTATATGCGGTAACGCCAGCCCTAAAAACACAACGATGTACTGGGTGTCGTTTTCCGTGAATCCAAGCTTGTAATGTTTCAATTCTTTTTGTTCCCGAGTCAGATCTGATATTTTTCGAAAATCTTCATAGGCGACCTGCCAGGCCTGCATATAGATAGCCGGGATCATTCTTTGCCATGAATCCGGTTGCATGAAACTGTCTTCTTCCGCATCTGCACAGACGTATCCATCAGTCAAGGTGCAGTCCAGATCCAGTTGATTGACGTAGTCGATGCTCCTTTGTAGTGAATCTTCCTGCATGGTTATCGCGCTCGCAACGCCACTAGATATACCGATCATAAGCAAAAAGATGAGGGGCCTACTGTACATCATCAATGAGGAAGGATTAACTCATTGTTATTGGGACCCACATATTGGTACACGGCCTGCTCGAGCCTTACATATTCGAACATGCGCCCCATGGGGGTGCCCAGATACCCATCGACCTGATAAAAATTAAAAAAATTGATATCGGGGGGTGAAAAGAACTCATTGACAAATCCTGGAGTTGTGGCTCCGTGAGTGTGCCAGGCCGCGCTTGCCCGGCTGCCCTTGGGGACTAGCAAATGTGGGTTAAACGCGATTGAGTCCGGTGAACCCACGACAACCAGTTGTGAGGGAGAAAACGACCCATCAGGATTTCGGTATATCGAGCCGCCGTGCTCAACATTATTCTTAACCGAGATCGGGTTGACCAAAGACAAGATAGCAAAGGCTGCTTGCGGTTGTTGGGCATAACGGGGCGTCTGGTCCAGGACCGGGTCGCCAGAGCTGACCACGAGACCTACCCCAACGGCGCCTAGCCCTTGCCGGGTTAGATCATCAAAGTTCGTCGCGGCTCGGGCAGCCGCGAAATTCCCTCCTAACCCAAGATTGGACGAGCTGCGCTTTCCTCCGCCAAAACCGAGTGAATAGGATAATCCGACACGGTTTTCAGCAGCATCCGTATACAGATCGTTTTTTCCGGACGAGAAGCTTAGGCGGACAGCGCCACCGCGACTGCCACGGTACGCCAGGCTGATTTCGCGCCAGGAGGCCCGGTAATCAGATTTGAGCAATTCATAGCCGACTGAGAAAGAGCGGCCATGCCAAGCTGCGGAAAGACCCTGACCCACTGGCTTGTCTCTTTCGATCTGGTAAAGCGTGGCCGAAAGGCTACCGATTGTTGCCCCGGCAAAATGCACGGACCGGGAGTCGACGCCGGGAGCATCGATGGAAACCGTTCCCGCGTGAGAGGACAATTTATCCGTCCAGGACCAGCCCAACGCGGTTCCATTGTAACGATATGACCGAGAGGCCGAGCCATGGAAAAAGTTCGATGTAAGCCCGCTAATTCCTGGTCTGTGCCGGCTTAAGCCATCACCGTCACCATGGAGAAAAGACAGCTTCAGTTTGCCAAACGCCCCACCCGCCAGTTTATGTGTTCCGTTTGAATTATCGGTGAGCGAAAAATGTAGGAACGATTCACCGGCTCGTTGCGTAAAACTGTAATTCAAACCGTGTGCAACCATACCCGACAGCGAATCACTGGATGATGCTCTTGACGAGTACGACAATGCGTTATAGTTGTCGAGCCCGTCTCCGAAGCTAACCTGGTGCTCGACGGGGTGAAATAGGTGATCTGTGTTGGCTGCAGACACTCGATCAGCTGTCCCGTCCGCGTCAGCGCTAAAAATTATCCCGAACTGAAGGGCAGTCAAAATACTGAACAGGAAAATCCTCATTGCTGCTGCTACCTCCTATCGCACTGTACAGACAACAGCACGAATCCGAATGGTCTTGAAAAGATTATTCGATAGACGCGGCAGAGGCGTTGATCTATGTCAAACACCCGGCTTGTTCGCAATGTGAGCTTAACAGTCGAACCGCATCGTCATTCCTTAGCTTGCATGTCCTCACAGGTCTTGCGGTAGTCCACACCGGGCATATAGCGGACCCATTGTTGCGCGGACATGTTGCCATCGACTCGACCACAGCCGTGGGCAATGAGCGCGCGGGCTGTCAACGGCCAGATGAGAACATCGTTTTCACCGTAACCCAGTGCGGCCGCGACCCAACCGTTGTCCGGACTGAATGCAATAGAGGTTACAAAGTGGTTGGGATTATCGGTGCCGTGGTCAAACGAGAATTCCATGAGCGTGGGCTGTCGCTCGCCCGTATTCAATCGCCACAACGCGATAGTGTGAAGTTTGTTGCCCGGTTTGACGTAAAACGCAAGCATGCTCCCATCCCCGTTGAAGGCGAGGATGGGGTGATTCGAGCCCCCCAGGCGATGCTTGAGCTCAACCACCGGTTCCAGCATCGCGCCGTCGCCATACCGATACAGCCAAAGGCGCGAGTCAGCGCCGACGGCGGCAATCGACTTGCCCTCCGGGCTTATAGCAAGTCTTCTGATGCGGCTTTCCAGCACCGGCATTCGGTTTTCGGGTTGATCCGGGGGCGTCGCATAAACAACGCCTGCCGTTGTTGCCAGCAGCGCTTTACCGTCTACCGGGTGAATGGCAACGTCGGTAAAGGCCTGATCATCCGGAGCACGGTGCAAGAACTTTTGTTCGGGTTGACCCAACTTGAAGACTTGAATGTACCGGTTTCGATCCTGCGGCACGACCAGCCAGCGCTTGCTCGAATCTATGAAAGGTTCGTCTGGTCTACCCTCGGTCTCGTATTGCTCAACCGAACCTGCTGACAACTGGCGCACGGTTATTAATTGATCGTGGTTATACACCAGCCAATTGGTATCGGGGCTCAGCGAGATCGAGTTGGGTTTTTTATCGGCTTTAGCTATAACCTCGATGTTGGGTTCATCGTCACACAATGGTTTTTCCGGATTGGTGAGGCATAGGTCCCAACGCCTAAGCAGGTCGGTATTACGCGCCACGCCAAACAAGGAATTGCCGTCCGCGCCGAATCGAAGGCCCAGAATATCGACGTCGCCCCGGGACGATCTGGGAGTGAGTCGGAGAATATCGCTTGACGAATTGGGGCTGTTCAACGCGGATACCGACCGAACCGACGGTATTCCGACCGCCTCATCGCTCAGACGCACCGCCTCGATGGCCAGCAACGCGCCAAGATCGCCGCTTTCGTTGTCGGATGCCTCGGCCAGTTTGTCCGCCAGCTCCAGGTTGATCTGCCGCTGTTGGCCGCCGGTATACCAGACGGCGAAGATGACGCCAATCAGGAGAAGCACCGCGGTGCCCGCCATCCATGATTTGCGCAACTTGTCGGCCTTGCGGCTGGCGGCGATGAAGCTCAATTGCGCAGGCGTGGGTTGAGGGTGCTGTGCGGATTGCGTGCGCCAGTTTTCGGCTTCCCTGAGCTCCCGGCCGCGAAGTAACAGGCTGCGATCCCGCTGTTTTTCTTCCCATTCGACGGTGCGCGTTAACAACCGGGTATGGAATCGCACATGTGCGAGGTCCGTCTTGAGCGCTTGTTCGAGGGTTCGGACCGCGCCGGGGAAATCGTCCTGCTCACGAAAGAATATCCAATGCAACCGTGCGATATCCGGTGGAACTTCGTGAGTCGGGGTGTCGACATGCAGCAGTGGGATCAACCGTTTGTTGTTGCTTACCGCGTGGGCGATTTCCGATGTACAAATCGATGAGTTGGCCGACGCGGGCGTTATCACAAAGATGAAAGTATCTGCCGCTTCGATAGCATGGTGGATCTGCGCCATCCAGTCCGCCGTCGGAGGAATGCCTTGCCAATCGACCCAGGCAGTTACGTCGAGCTCCTCCAGTGCGGTACAGAGCCGTTTTACAAACGCGCCGTCCTGCCGGGAATAAGAAACAAAGATATCGGTCACGATGGATTCTTTGAGCTAGAATTCGGTGGGGCATATTTTATGCGATGAGCTTGAGTATCTCATCAGTTCACCGCCTTCGTGAATCGATGTCATGCATTAGCGGGAAGGCCTGTGCTAAGGCGATGCCGGCGGCACTGGCGCGCCCTATGGATCTGGGATACGTTACACAAACGACGATATATGACAAACTTGAGGGTAGCTACCGATGCCGATCATCGAACGCGATCCGTGGCGCATGCAGTACTTCGAAAACGTCGAGTGCCCGGACGATGTCATTATTCCAACGGACGACGAACACGCTTACGAACTGTATCCCGAATACCGCTGGATCTATAACAAGCTGCTTATTTGTGATACCCAGGGGGTTGAAGGCGCGCCCCACGGCGTACCGCCGAGCGGCTTTCCGGTGTTCAGCAAGCCGATCTACAACATGCATGGTATGGGAGTCGGCGGGCGCCTCATTTCCGATCGGGAGACGTTGGCGGCCAATCTGACCGCAGGGCACATGTGGATGGAATTGATGGAGGGCGAACACATCAGCAGTGACGTGGTGCTCCTGGGAGGCGAAGCCCAGTGGTGGCGGCACGCCGTCGGCCGCGCCATGGGCGAGGGCGTATTCGACTATTGGACCATCCTTGCCGAGGAACAGCCAGAGATAGAGCGGTACTGCGGCGACTGGATGCGGCGCAATATGAAGGGATACAGCGGCGCCGCGAACGTCGAAACCATAGGCGGCAGAATCATCGAGGTCCACCTGCGTTTTGCGGATCAGTGGCCCGACCTTTACGGTCGGGGATGGATCGAGGCCATCGTCGAACTGTACGATCGCCGGCGCTGGCGCTATCCAGACGAAGACCGGCATGACGGATACAGCGTCGTTCTGTTCGGCGCCCATGGCGTGCCGTACCGAGCTCCGCCAGCCGAACTCGTCGCTGAAATCCGCAGCCGCCCAGGCATTAGCAGTGTTCAGATTACCTTTTGCGATGACATCCCCCTGGAGCAGCATGCAATGCCGCCCGGGGGGTTCCGGCTCGCCGTAGTGAACTGCATGGACCTGGATGCCGGCCTGCGTGCCCGGGACGACCTGGCGCTTTCCTTCTGGTCCACCCAGTCACTTGGTGCGGGGCGCGCAGCGTGATGCGGTGAACCACCCGTGATCCACAAGGAGAGCGAACTGCCGCACACGGTGCGGGATATCGAGAACGTTTTCATTCCGATGAAAGACGGCTGTCGGCTGGCCGCACGCATCTGGCTGCCCGAGGACGCCGAAAACCGACCGGTCCCTGCACTGCTCGAGTATATCCCTTATCGCAAGCGCGATTTCATGCGTGTACGCGACGAACCCATGCACCGCTACTTCGCCGGTTATGGTTACGCCGCCGTACGCGTCGATCTGCGCGGGTCCGGTGATTCAGATGGAATACTGGAGGACGAATACCTGCCGCGCGAGCAGGAAGACGCGCTGGCGGTGATCGACTGGCTGACGCGTCAGTCGTGGTGCGACGGAAACATCGGCATGACGGGGATTTCGTGGGGCGGGTTCAATGCCCTGCAGGTTGCAGCTCATGCGCCCGCCGCGTTGAAGGCCGTCATCGCCCTGTGCGCCAGCGACGACCGCTATGCCGATGATGTGCATTACATGGGCGGGTGCATGTTGACCGAGAATCAACAATGGGGAACCGTACTGTTCTCGCTCAACGCCTTGCCCCCCGATCCGGAGATGGTCGGAAAGCGCTGGCAACGAATGTGGCGCCAACGCCTCGAGCACAACAAGCCGTTTCCGGCGTTCTGGCTGCGTCACCAGCGGCGGGACGATTACTGGAAGCAGGGCTCGGTGGGCGAGGACTTCTCCCGCATCCGCTGCCCGGTATACGCGGTGGGGGGTTGGGCCGATGGCTACAGCAACGCGGTGATGCGGATGCTGGCCGGGCTGTCCGTGCCGCGCAAGGGCCTGATCGGGCCGTGGGCGCACACCTTTCCCCATCTCGGCGTGCCCGGACCGGCGATAGGATACCTGCAGGAGGCGCTGCGCTGGTGGGACCACTGGCTGCGCGGGCTGGATACGGGGATCATGTCCGAGCCCATGCTGCGGGTGTGGATGCAGGAGTGGGTGACGCCCGAGCCGTTTCACCCAATCCGCCCCGGCCGCTGGGTGGCGGAGCGCGTGTGGCCCAGCACGCGCGTGAGACCCATGACGCTGCATCTGCACGCCACACCCAGTATGGAGGCGGAACCCGGGCCGTCCAATACACTGGATCTGTGCTCGCCGCAGTCGACCGGGCTAAGCGGCGGGGACTGGTGTGGATTCGGCGGCGAAGGGGAATCGCCTCTGGACCAGCGCGCCGATGACGGCAAGTCGCTCGTCTTCGACAGTGTGCCGCTGGTCAAGGACACGGAGATTTTCGGCGCGCCGGAGTTCACGGTCACCCTGGCGTCCGACCGTCCAACCGCCATACTGGCGGTTCGATTATGCGAGGTGGGCGCCGATGGCGCATCGCTACTCGTAACCTACGGTTTGTTGAACCTCACCCACCGAAATAGCCATGAACGCCCCGAGCCGCTGACACCTGGAGAACCGCTCACCGTAACGCTGCGGCTCAATGACATCGCCCATCGGTTTGCCGCGGGCCACGTGGTACGCCTCGCGCTGTCCAGCGCCTACTGGCCAATGGTGTGGCCGACCGCCGAGCCGGTCACGCTTACGATCCAAACCGCCGGCAGTTGTCTGATCCTGCCGGCGCGGGAACCCCGAGCGGCGGACGACGCCTTGCCCCAGTTCGAGCCTCCGCTGGTTGCGGCACCGGTTTCCAGCCAGGTCGAGCTCGAACCGCCCCGCCTGGTGCGGACTATCGAAAGGGATCTGGTCAACAACGAGGTCAATTACAGGCTGGTCAGCGAGGGTGGGGACCTGGAGGCCGGTTCGGTGGCGCGCATAGAGGAGATCGACTTGGACCTCGGCCATACGGTGGAACGGCGTTGGGTCATCAAGGACGGCGATCCCCTTGCGGCCCGCGCGGTGATGGTCGAAAAACTGATGCTGCGCCGCGGAGACTGGCGTGTCCGCGTGCACGCAAGCACGGAAATGACCGCCACGCAGGGGCGGTTTCGGCTGCGTGCCGTCCTTCGCGCCGAACTGGGCGAGGAGGAAATCTATATGCGCGAATGGGACGAGCGCATTCCGCGCGAGCTGGTTTGACCATTGATTAGCCCGCATGTTGCAGGTCAGTGGTCGGTCTCTCCGAAACAGCGCCGCCGGGCGGCATTGATGATGCATGCGAGGAGCGCTCCGTGCCCTTCGCCCCGCAGACCGGCCATGTGCGCAAGCTTTCCATCCCAGCACCAGGCCGGGTTGGGGTTGATATCCAACAGCTTGACCGTACCTTCGGAGTCGCATCGGAAGTCGAACCGCCCGTAGTCGCGAAGCCCCAGCCGTTCGAACAGAAGCATACAGACTTTCTTTATGTCGGCTTCGATGCGCTCTTCAAGACCGGCCCTAATAAAATGCACGTCGGTCCAGTACGGCGATGCCGGGTCCGTCTTGGACCCATAGTCCAGGAGTCGTGGCAGCGCCGGATCGAGGGCCGAGTAGTCCACTTCGAGCATGGGCAGAAAGTCGAAACCTGAATCCGGGTTTCCGATGACACCCACGCTGAATTCACTGCCGCTCAAGAACTCCTGAACGATGATGTCCGTACCCGGCAACTCTGCGCGCAGTTGCGCCAGGCAGGCTTCGGTCATGGCCGGATCGGACGCCAGGGACTTGACGCTGATCCCCACGCTGCCGTCCGCGCGATTCGGCTTGATGAATACGGGGTAGCGGGACACGCTGGGAACCTCGCTTGGAGACAGAAGGAGCTCGTCCGGTACGGCGACGTGATGCGCGGCCGCTACTGCCCGCACCAGCGCCTTGTCGTAACATAGCCCCAGTGCGACGGGTCCCGAACCGCTGAAAGGGATGCCCAGCATCTCGAGGAAGGCGCTAAGGTGCAGTTCATGGCGCGGTTCGTTGCGAAAACCGACATCGCAGAAATTGAGAACAAACTCGGGCCGTTCCATCTGCAGGCGTTGCAGCAGGTGGGCATGATCGTCCCAATAATCAAAGGTAAAGCCTGCAACCGTGTCAAGAGCCGACTTTAAGCGGACTACCTGATCCAGGTCGTCCGGCGTGAACCGACCGCCGGGTTTAGACCGGTCCGGTAGTCGCGGATCCCCAAGCAGAACGGTGATTCGTGTGTTGACCTGTTTCATTCTGGCGAACAAAGTCACTCAAGCGCGGTTTGTCGAAATCGCCCTATTCGGAGCGCACCGGGTTTTCTGTTTGAACCGTCCCGTGCGTCTGCGTCCCCGGGCCGTTTGTGTCCGTGGCCTGCCGCGTGGCGTCCGCCGCGGAAGTCTGCGATATTTGATCGCGCTGAATCTCCGCATCAAACGTCTCCGACACCGTCTGCGCGGCCAGCAGCGCATCGGTGAAAGCGATTTGCTCCTCCGCAGGCGGAGCGGCCCGCCGCCTCATGCGCCAAGCCACGAATCCGGCGAGCAGAACATGGATCAGCGCCGTGAAGCCGTACAGGCTTGAAGGCCCGAGCCCGTCCATCGCGGCGGAGGCTGCGAGAGGCCCCAAAACCGAGCCGGCGGCGAAGACGAGGAGCATTCCACTCGAGACTTCGACGAACTCATCCGGTGCGGCGTGGTCGTTGGCGTGGGCGATGGAAATGGCGTAGATCGGGAATGCGGATGCGCCCCACAGACCGGCGAGGGCGAGAAGCAGCCCGTGACTATGGCTACCGTAGAAGGCACTGGAAAGCCAGATTGCCAGGCCGCAAGCCGCCGCCGCCGCGCAGACGCCGATTAATACCCAGCGCCGGTCTATGCGGTCAGACAACTTGCCGAAGGGCCATTGCCCCAACGCGCCGCCCAGAATATTGGCGCTCATGAACAGGGCCAGTCCGGTCACGTCCATTCCACTGCGCTGCGCGAACACCGGTCCCAGCGTCCAGAACGCGCCGTTGGCTAGACCCACGCCGAGGCAACCGACAAAGGCGACCGGCGAAATCCGGTAGAGACGCAGCAGCCGTACCTTCACCGATTCGACAGGTGCCGGCGCCGCCGCCGCCGTAAGCGCCACGGGAACGGCCGCAATGGACACCAACATGGAGGTTAGCGCGAACAGTGCGAAACCGGCAGGGTCTTCGAGGGTCATCATCATCTGGCCGAGCGTCATCACGGTGAGGTTGATGACCAGATACAGCGACAAAATGCTTCCACGCGTCTCGTTGGTCGAGCGTTCGTTGAGCCAGCTCTCGATCACGATATACAGCACTGCGAAACAGAAACCGGTGACCGCGCGCATGATCCACCACGGCAGAGGCTGCAGC
>CAMYOI010000022.1 GCA_947259955.1 uncultured Gammaproteobacteria bacterium | reverse complement strand
AGCGCCACCCAGCGGAACGGTCCCTTGCCGCGGCAGAACAACGGCCGGATGCATGCCGGCACGAATCCCGGAAAATCGAAGGCGTTCTCCACGCCCATGTCCCTGGCTTCCTGCCGGATGTTGTTGCCGTAGTCGATGGTCGGGATGCCCTGGTGGTAAAAACCCAGCATGGCCCTGACGTGAACTGCCATGGATTTTCGGGCCTCGATTGCCACCCGGTCCGGTTCGGTCTTTGCCGCTGTCCGCCATTTTTCGACGGTCCACCCGATGGGCAGATAGCCGTTGACCGGGTCGTGGGCGGAGGTTTGATCGGTCACCGCGTCCGGTTTGACGCCGCGCTCGAGCAATTGAGGCACGATTTCCGCGGCGTTACCGCATAAGCCGACGGAAAGCGCTTCGCCACGTTCGGTCGCGTCATCGATCAGCTTCAGTGCCTCGTCCAGGTCTGCCGCTTTTTTATCCAGGTACCGCGTGCGCAGCCGGAAATCGATGCGGGTCTCGTCGCATTCGATTGCCAGCATGCTGAATCCGCTCAGGGTTGCGGCGAGTGGTTGCGCTCCACCCATACCGCCCAGACCGGCGGTCAATATCCACCTGCCTCGCGCGTCGCCGCCGTAATGCTGACGTGCCAGCTCCACGAAAGTTTCGTAGGTGCCCTGAACGATGCCCTGGCTGCCGATATAAATCCAGGAACCCGCCGTCATCTGGCCATACATCATCAGGCCTTTCCGGTCCAGCTCGTTGAAATGCTCCCAGGTCGCCCATCTATGCACGAGATTAGAATTGGCAATGAGCACACGTGGCGCATCCTGGTGCGACTTGAACACACCGACCGGCTTACCGGACTGTATCAGCAGACTTTCGTCCGATTCGAGGCGCGTCAGGGCGTCGCAGATTTGGTCGAAACACTCCCAGTTGCGCGCCGCGCGGCCGATACCGCCGTAGACCACCAGTTCCTCGGGCCGCGCGGCGACTTCCGGGTCGAGATTGTTGTGCAGCATCCGGTACGGGGCCTCGGTCAACCAGCTCTTGCAGGTGAGCTCCGCTCAGCTGTGACATTCATGTGCTTGCTCCTGAGTTGACGCGCCGATTCCGTTGGGGCCGGCAGCGTGCCACCCGATCGTACCGGTTGTTAGTATAAAGTAAACAGACACTGGGCGCGCCAGGCCCGCATATCGCAGCAAAACCCCCGGCGATGGCGCCGGCGCCGATGAAGCAGGGTGGTCACCTGAGCCGTCCCCGGTGCATGACCGCCTGGCAAGGGTTACCGCCCACTTGGTAGCTTAGTTCCGACGGTTCGCGGACGTTCCACAACGCGAGGTCCGCCCGTTTTCCTCGCTCGATGGTGCCTGTGTCATTCACCATCCGAAGGGCGCGGGCACCCTCCCGGGTCGCGCCGGCCAGGGCCTCCTCCGGCGTCAACCCGAACAGCGTGCACGCCATGTTGAGCATCAGGGTCAATGACAAAACGGGCGAACTGCCAGGATTCGAGTCGGTGGCAATGGCCATCGGTACACCATGGCGGCGCATGGCCTCGATCGGCGGCAACCGGGTTTCCCGCAGGACGTAGAACGCCCCAGGCAGCAGCACCGCGACCGTGCCCGAATCCGCGAGGACGGCTACGTCTCGCTCGTGCAGGTATTCGAGATGATCCACCGAGATGGCTCCGTGTCGCGCGGCGAGGACGGCGCCACCGAGGTGGCTCAGTTGTTCGGCGTGGCACTTGATTTCCAGCCCGTGTTCCGCCGCCGCGGCGAACACCCGCTCGACCTGTTGCGGAGAGAAGGCGATGCCTTCACAGAAGGCATCCACCGCGTCAGCCAATCCTTCCTCGACCACCCGTGGCAGCATTTCCTCGCACACTAGGTCGATGTATGCGTCGGCCCGGCCGTTATATTCGGTGGGTACCGCGTGTGCACCCAGAAAGGTAACCGTGATGTTTGCCGGTGTACTGTCCGCCAACCGTTTCGCCACGCGCAGCATCTTGATTTCGGACACCGTATCCAGACCGTAGCCGGACTTGATTTCGACGGTGGTGACGCCATTGTCGAGCAGTACATTCATACGCTGCAGGGCCTGCTCGAACAGCTGATCCTCGCTTGCCGATCGCGTGGCGCGCACCGTGGACATGATGCCGCCGCCGGCGCGCGCAATGTCCTGATAGCTTGCCCCTTTCAACCGCATCTCGAATTCGCCGGCCCGATTTCCCGCATAGACCAGGTGGGTGTGACAGTCGATCAGCCCCGGCGTGACCAGTCTGCCGTTACAGTCCTTGATCTCCTTCGCGCGAGCGAGGGAACCTTCCGGGAGGGAGTGCGTCGGACCCACCCAGTCGACGATGCCCTGTTGAACGCAGACCGCGCCACTTTCAACCATTCCGTAGGCATGGGTATCGGTTACCATCGTCGCGACGTTGGCGTTGTACCAAATCGAATCCCAGGTGATATGCATCGTTGCCTCTTGACTGAGCTGTATTTACAAATATATTCATTCGAGATGCTCGTCAACGCATTGCAAATGTTAAGGAATTTGATGTTGTTTGAAAATCTATATGTATTGGCAACGCTTGTCCCGGTTCCTGGAGGGAAATGTGGGCTCATGCGCAATCCATCAACCCGCCGATGAAAGACGACGAGATGGATGTCCGAATCTTGAGATTCAACCAGGCACTGCTGCCTTCGGGGTGGGCCCGGGACGTCGCCGTGTCCGTTGATCCTCGCGGTGACATCGTTGCTGTGGAATCCGGGGCCAAGGCTTCACACCTGGAGGCACCTTTTTCCGGCTGCGCCCTTCCCGGCATCCCGAACGTGCATTCCCATGCCCATCAGCGGGCGATGGCCGGACTTGCGGAATACTCCGGCCCGACCGCCGACAGCTTCTGGAGCTGGCGAACCGTCATGTACGACTTCGTAAACCGGATGACGCCGGACCAACTCGAGGCAATCGCCGCTCAGCTTTACATAGAGATGCTGAAATCCGGATACACCTCGGTCGCCGAGTTCCAGTACCTGCATCACGACGAGTACGGGTGTCCATACCAGGAACCGGCGGAGATGTCTCTGCGCACTCTTGCCGCCGCCCGGACTACCGGCATCGCCATGACCAGCCTTCCGGTACTGTACCGATACGGCGATTTCGGAGCCGCGGCACCACAGACTGGCCAGAAACGTTTCGTCAACGACGCCGATCGCTATTTAACCATTGTCAGCGCCCTGGAAGACGAGACTCGCAATGACCCGGATCACCGGGTAGGCATCGCACCTCACTCCCTGCGCGCCGCGAGCCTTGAACTGCTCGAGGAAGTGCTCGCCGGTTGTCCGAAAGGCATTGGCCCGATCCACATCCACATCGCGGAACAGACTAAGGAGATCGAAGATTGCATTAGCTGGTCGGGGCAGCGCCCTGTGCAGTGGCTTCTGTCGAACTTCGAGATCGACGCCGGATGGTGCCTGATCCACGCCACGCACATGAACGGCTCGGAAACATCAGACGTTGCGTCCACGGGCGCCGTGGCGGGGCTTTGCCCAACGACGGAAGCCAATCTGGGTGACGGTTTCTTTCCCGCACGCGACTATCTGGACTGCGGCGGTCTGTTCGGCATTGGGTCGGACAGCCATATTTCGGTCGATCCGGTGGAGGAACTGCGATGGCTCGAGTACGGTCAGCGACTCCTGCAACGCTCGCGCAATGTACTTGGCGATCCGAATGCGCAATCGAGCACGGGCCGTTACCTGTTCGATGGCGCAGTGCTCGGCGGAGCCCGGGCCTGCGGAAGGCATACCGGGCGGATCGAACCAGGCTACCGGGCGGATCTGATCACGCTGGATACCGATCACCCCATCCTTTACGGCCGCGAACGCGATGCTTTGCTGGACAGCTGGATATTCTCCGGCAACGCCGGACGAGTCCGGGACGTTTTCGTGGGCGGTCGGCAGATTGTGTCAAACGGGATTCATCCCTTGCAGGATACAATCGCCCTCGCCTTTAAAAGCGCACTCGATCAATTGGGAAATTTAACGTGACCGAAACGCTACGAATCGAACCGGGGCAGCTCACCCTGTCGGATTTGAGGCGGGTCTATTACTCGGTAATGCCGATCGAAATGTCGGATAGCGCCTGGCGGCAGGTCGCTCGCAGCCGCTCAACTGTGGAAAGCATCATCGAAAAGGGCGGTACAACCTACGGCATCAACACCGGCTTCGGGCGGCTGGCACAGACCCGCATCGATGACGAGCAACTGGGGGAATTGCAAACCAATCTCGTTTTGTCCCACGCCACGGGCGTCGGCGACCTCCTGGACGACGACACCGTGAGATTGATCCTGCTGCTCAAGATCAACGCGCTCGGGCGTGGCTACTCCGGGGTCAGCCGACAGGTACTCGATCTGTTGATCGCCATGTACAACCACGGCCTCTATCCGGCGGTGCCCGCGAAGGGTTCGGTGGGCGCATCCGGCGACCTCGCCCCGCTTGCCCACCTCAGTCTGCCGCTGATCGGACGGGGCCAGATCAGAGCGGACGGCGGGCTCATGGACAGCATTACGGCCCTTGAAAAAGCCGGGCTGCGCCCAATCGAATTGGCGGCAAAGGACGGCCTGGGCCTGTTGAACGGGACCCAGGTGTCGACGGCTCTGGCGCTCAAGGGATTGTTTCAGGGCGAACGCAACCTCGACGCCGCGTTCGTCGCCGGCAGCATAACGGTGGAAGCCGCGCTGGGCAGCCGTGTCCCGTTCGACGAGACCATCAATGCAATTCGGGGCCACCGCGGACAGATCGAGGCGGCCCGTATCTATCGTTCGCTGCTGGGTCCCAGCGAGATCGGGCGATCACACACCAATTGCGACCGGGTTCAGGACCCCTACTCCATGCGGTGCCAGCCGCAGGTCATGGGTGCGTGTCTGGATCAGATGACGAATGCGGCAGCGTGCCTCGAAATCGAGGCAAACGCCGTGTCAGACAATCCGTTGGTGTTGTCCGACAGGGATGAAATACTCTCCGGGGGCAACTTTCACGCCGAGCCCGTTGCCATGGCCTCGGATAACCTGGCGTTGGCTATTGCCGAGATTGGTGCGCTATCCGAGCGCCGCACCGCTCTGCTGATTGATTCGAGCCTGAGCCAGTTGCCGCCGTTTCTGGTCGAAGACGCGGGCCTCAATTCCGGATTCATGGTGGCCCAGGTTACTGCCGCCGCGCTTGCCAGTGAAAACAAGTCCCTGGCACACCCGGCATCTGTCGACAGCCTGCCCACTTCGGCCAATCAGGAAGACCACGTCAGCATGGCCACCTATGCCGCACGGCGGCTGACCGAAATGAACGAAAATACACGATACATTCTGGCGGTGGAGCTTCTGGCAGCCGCGCAGGGTATTGATTTAAGGCGGCCCATGCGTTCCAATGACGCCATTGAGAGAGCCTTCCGGACCATCCGGAACACCGTCCCGAAGTGGGAGCAAGATCGGTATTTTCAACCAGACCTTGAAGCGGTGTCGAAGCTGATCGGTGACGGCGCCTTCGGGGAGTGGATTAGCGGATACCTCGGAACCAACGCCTGACAGAGCTTAATAAAATGACCGATCTCTTCGAGTTCCACAGCGGGCACCTACCCCTGTTGGTAAGCATTCCCCACGCAGGGACCAAAATACCGGACAACATCTTCGGTCGGTTCAGCAACGCCGGCAAGAAACTGCCCGACACCGACTGGTTCGTACCGCGGCTATATGAATTCGTAAAGGACCTTGGAGCCCACCTGATTGTTGCCAACTACAGCCGTTACGTTGCCGATCTGAACCGGCCGCCGGACGACAAGAATCTGTATGAAGATGAAAAAGGTTCGGGGCTGATTCCCGTGACCCTGTTCGACGGTTCACCGCTGTACGCGGCAGAGGAACCGTTCACCGAGGAAGATATCAACGAACGATTGGATACGTACTGGCGGCCTTACCACACCAAGATTACCGAGGTCGTGGCACAGATGAAGGAGGAACACGGCTATGCACTGATTTACGACGCACACGCTATCGCGTCGCGCATTCCGAATCTGTTCAAGGGCAAACTTCCCGACCTGAACCTGGGCACCAACAACGCGGAGAGCTGCGCGCCTGAATGTGGTTATGCGATTGCCGAGGTTATCAGGGCCAGCGGTTTTACATCGACCATCAATGGCCATTTTATCGGGGGCTACATAACGCGCCACTACGGAAAACCGGCCAAGCACGTGCACGCCATCCAGATGGAAATCGGCCATGCGGCATACATCGACGAGGAGTCACACGAATACGACGAAGAAAAAGCCGAGAAGCTGATCCCGGTATTGAAAAACGTCCTGAATGCCTATCTCGGCGCCATGAACCCGGGAAGTCCGCCGGCATAGTCTTTGAGCAGCTGAACGGTCATTCGTTCAGGAGCCGAATCTTAGGCTCCCAGCGCCCCCCTCACCAGTGACTGAAATCGCGCCACGTGCGTCTCCTGCAGCGGCGACAGCGGGCCGTCCGTGTAAGCACCGGCTTCGAGGTTGGCCTGCACACCCTCACACGCACTCAAGTCTTCGTGGACGACCAGTTCGCTCCAAGCGCAGGCGTCTTCGACCTGCTCCTCGCTGATACCCTGATACCACAGCCAGTTCATTGATCTCAGCCGGTTGGGCGCAGCCGGTTCGATGCGCTCGCCCTTGAACACGTTCGCGCTCGCGGTCAACTGAAATCCCGGGAAGCGATAGACCCAGACACCCTCATTGCCGCGCAGCTGGGCGCCTTCACTCTGACTGCCGTAGGTCACGTGGAACGCCACCACCCGGCCTTCGTCATACGATTTGATTTCTACCGATCCCTTGGCAAGCGCCTGCGCAAGGCGCGGGTGCACCAGATTCAGGTGGTAACCTTCAAGCGTGTTATCACAGTAAGCCTTCCAGTTGGCGCTGCCCTGTATCTCGAACGACTTGTACAGGTCGAGATCCTCGGGGCCGGGAAACGTTGCACAGAGGGTGTCCACGCTGCCCAGCCAGGAAAGCAGGTCCGAGGTTTTATCACTCAAACAGACAAATACGAGGCCGCGCCAGTTTTCGACCCGCACGGGCATCAGCCCATGCTCATTTGGATCGAAACCATTGTCATCACCAAACAGCGGAGCCTTCTGCAACTTGCCGTCGAGCCCGTACAGCCAGCCGTGGTAGGGACAACGAATCGCACCGCAGGTCCCGGCACCCTCCTGCAACAGTGGCGACGCGCGGTGTCGGCACACGTTGTGAAAGGCCCGCAGTATCTGATCGTGGCCACGGACCAGCAGCAGGGGATGTCCAAACAGTTTCAATGCGCAATATACACCCGCTGCAACCAATGCGCGCTCTGGGCCTACCGGCCACCAGGCCTGTTTGAATATTTTATCTTTCTCTTGATTGTAGATCGCGACGTCGTGGTACCAGTGCGACGGCAGTGTTCTGGTCATACTATAAAAATCCGAGATATTGATCAGCCGAACGCATTCGTCTTCCAGTTGTCGTAAACAATTCGCGCGCAGCGGTTGAAATCATCCATGCTGGCGGCTGCTTCCGCCTCCATTTTTTCGACGGCATTGCTGCCGAGATTAAGCTCCAGCGCCTGCTTGTACTCCGCGACTTTCGCCCATTCAGAAACGGTCTCCGAGGAAATCTCGACATGGTACTGCAAGCCGAGGGCATTGCCATTGACCGACAGGGCCTGCACCCGGCACGCCGGCGTCGAAGCCAGCACTTCGGCATCATCAGGGATCTCGACAACCTCCGCACTATGCCATTGCAGGCACCGGGTTGTATCAGACAATCCTTTGAACAGTGGACTGCGCTTACCCGCGTCGGTCAGGTAAACTTCGAGAATTCCGATCTCCGGCCGATCGGACGGTCCGACCCGGCCACCGAGCGCCTCCGCCAGTAGTTGATGTCCGAGGCAAAGTCCCAGATAAGGCAGCTTGCGTTTGACCACGGCTTCGCGTATTCCCTCGATCTCCGACTCAAGCCACGGATGTTCGAGCTTCTGCCACACATCCATCGGTCCGCCCATCACCCACAACGCGTCGTAACCGTGGAGATCGGGAATGGTATCTCCCTCGTCGAGTTGGACAGCATCCCAGGAGATCCCGTCTTCCGCCAGGAACGACCGGAAAATTCCTGGGTGTTCTATTGCGATATGCTGCAGTACGAGAATTCGGCGTTGTCGTGAAATCATAGCCAAGACAATACCTTAAAACAGGGCCAGTTGTAATCGGCGCGGGGCGCGCCTCCTACAGTTACAATCCGACACCATCCATTTTTTGTAGGAGCGGCGCCGCCGCCGCGATATTGTCATCAGGCATTGCTTGCGACCAATCGCGAGACTGGACGTTCACGGATCGGCCAGTGCACTATTGCCGCGACGACCCCGAGGACAATGCCGGCCCACCAGACCGGGTCGTAGCTGCCGGTCCGGTCGTACAGCCAGCCGCCCAGCCAGACACCACTGAAGCTGCCCAACTGATGGCCGAAAAACACCACGCCATACAACATCGCCATGTAACGAGTGCCAAACATCACCGCCACCAGCCCGGAGGTCGGCGGAACCGTAGCCAGCCACAAGAATCCCATCACGGCGCTGAATGTCAGCACCGATACCAGGCTAAAGGGAATCAACAGGAACGCGCTAATGGCCACGGCCCGGCCCAGATAGATGATTACCAGCATGTGCCGTTTGGGAAAGGTGCCCGACCACACGCCAGCCATGTAGGCGCCGACCACGTTGCACAGACCAATGATGGAAATACTCAATGCCCCCACCCAGTCCTCGAAACCGGCATCGGACAGGAAGGCAGGCATGTGCGCCGTGATGAATGCGACGTGAAATCCACAGACAAAGAACCCAAGCACGAGCAAGACGTAGGACCTGTGGCCCGCCGCCTCGCGCAAAGCCTCGGGCACGCTCTGGTCCCCGCCCGGCTGCCCCGATTCCGCATGGCCGGAATAGGGCGCGAGCGGTATGGCCAGCAGGGCCATGAACAAACCCGACACCGACAGGATGTGCAACGCGTTGATCCATCCGAAATCGGTGATCAGTCCCTGGGCAACCGGAACCATGGCGAACTGGCCCAGCGATCCCGCCGCGGTGCCGAGGCCGAGCGCCCATTGCCGGCGCTCTTCACCCACGGCCCGCGCCATTGCGGGCAGTACGATGCCGAAGGACGTGCCGGCCACTCCGGCGCCCACCAGTACGCCGGCCGAGGTGTGCAGCATCCACGGACTGTCGACGCCCGCCATGAGATACATGCCGAGTGCGTAGAGCACCGTGCTGATGACGATCACCTTGACGTTTCCGAAGCGGTCGGCAAGTGCGCCGGCAAACACGGCTACGATGCCCCAGCAAAGATTTTGTATCGCGAGAGCCAGGGAGATGACTTCCCTGCCCCAGCCGTTTGCCTCCGTGATAGGTTTGACGAACAATCCGAATCCGGAGCGGTACCCGAACGACATCAGGAGCAGCAGGCAGGCGGTGCCGATCAAAAAAACGCCGGGGCCGTTTTCCTTTAAAATCGCTTTTGTCACGCAGACCTCGCTCTACACAACGTTCGCAAACGTCTGCCAAGCTCCTGTCCAGAAATTACTACCACCGTCATCCGGGCATGCGCCGGGATCCAGTGGCTATCGTCCTTTCCATACCGGCTCTCGTTTCTCGGCGAAAGCCCGCGCCCCCTCGAGCTGGTCCTCACTGGAATAGAGCGTGTCCACGGAAGGAAACCGCCGGCCGTTGATCATGTCCATGGCCTGCTGAAAACCCATTGCCTCGGTTTCGCGGGCCACCTCCTTGATACAGGCGAATACCAACGGCGGTCCCCCGGCCAGCAGTTGAGCCATTTCACGCGCCGACTGCATGAGTTCGCCGGCCGGGACGATCTTGTTGACCAATCCCCAGCGCAGGGCCTCTTCCGCTTCCATCCACCGGCCCGTGAACAGCAGGTCCATCGCGACATGATACGGCATACGCCTAGGCACCTTGATGGTCGCCGCGTCCGCCAGCGTTCCAGCATTGATTTCCGGCAGCGCAAAGCGAGCGTTGTCTGCGGCAATGATCAAATCCGCGGACAAGGCAATTTCGAAACCGCCACCCACGGCCATGCCGTTTATCGCAGCGATGATGGGCTTGTTCAGATCGGGCAATTCCTGCATGCCGCCAAAGCCGCCCACCCCGTAATCCGAATCCGGCGCTTCCCCTTCGGCCGCGGCTTTGAGGTCCCACCCCGCGCAAAAGAACTTATCGCCGGCCCCGGTTACGATCGCGACCCGCTGGTCTGGATCGTCCCGGAACGACTCGAATACCTTACCCATGGCACGGCTAGTCGCCGCATCGATGGCATTTGCCTTGGGCCGGTTGATCGTGACTTCGAGCACCGGGCCATTTTCCTTGACCTCGATCGGATTTTCGCTCATGTGTTGTTCCTCTTCGTAAGCCATATCATCCCGTCAACCGCACAGGCTCCGTTGCTGCCCGCGATGACCGGATTGATGTCGAGTTCGTGCAAGGTATCGCCATATGCGAACGCCAAATTCTGCACCTTGAGCACGATCTCGACGACTGCGTCCAGATCGGCCGCGGGCTGCCCACGCCATCCTTTGAGCGTGGGAGCAAACTGCAGAGAATCGATCGCGCGCCGGATTTCCTTCTCATTCGTGGGCAGAAGCAATACCCGGGAGCTTCTGAACACCTCCGCCATGACCCCGCCCATACCGATAATGAGGTGCAATCCGACCACGGGGTCGCGGGACGCACCAATGATAAATTCGGCGACCCCGTTCAGGAACATCGCTTCCGCCAGCACGCGCCGTCCGACTGCCGCAAGATTTTCGTATGCCGCAGTGATGGCATCCTCGGATTCGAGATTGAGCGCAACGCCCCCGGCTTCCGTCTTATGTACCAGCGATTTGCTGACCGCCTTCATGACGATCGCCGAACCGACATTGTGCCACAAGTCAATCGCGTCCCCTGCGCTTTCGCACGCGCAGTGTTTCGGAACCGGCACATGGTACTTGCCGAGAAGGGCCTTCGTGTCGATCTCATCGAGTACAATGGGTTCACCAATGACCGTCGCCGGCGAGGCAACCGGACAAGGTTCATGCGTACCGATAAACGCCGCGGCCTCGATCGCACCCAGCGCATCGTCGACGCCCAGCAGCGGGATCACACCGGCCAAGAGCAGTCTTTCACAATGTGCTTCCGACAGGCATTCAGGCAGTGTCGCAACCACGGCCGCCAGGTGTTTCGTGGTTCGCGCGGCGTTGGCCAATGCCCTCCAGGTCGCATCCCATGCGAAGGCATCCCCCGCTCGCTCCCTGGGAAAGTCCATCACCAGTACAGTCAGGTCGAATCCGCTTTGCATGACCGCGGTGAACGTCGCTTCCAACCGTTCGGCATTGCCCCAGTCGAAAGTATGGTAGTCAAACGGATTGGAGACGTGAACCAGTGGGTTCACGGTCTCCCGTATGCGGCTTCGATCTTCTTCACTGAATGGGCGGAAATGAAGATCCCGGTGGCGCGCGGAGTCGGACATGATGGAGGCCTCGCCGCCGGAACAGGACAGACTGGCGATGTTCTTCCCTCGCAACGGTCCGCCGGCGTGGAGAATCTTGAGTGTCTCCAGCAGCTGTGGCACCGTTTCCACGCGTGCCACGGCGAGCCGCCCGAAATATTCGTCCATGATCGCATCGGACCCCGATAGAGACGCGGTATGGCTCAAGGCCATCGCCCGGGATGCCTCGGTCCGGCCGGTCTTGAGCACCACTATCGGCTTGCCTTTGGCACGGGCATACTCGGTTGCGGCGGAAAACGCTGCGCTGTTCGCGATGCCTTCGATGTAGATCCCGATCGCCGTGACGCGATCGTCATCACACAGGGAATGCACGATATCGTGCAGACCAACGGCCGCCTGATTGCCGGCCGTAATCAGATAGGCCAGCGGGACACCACGTTGACTCATAGTCAGATTGACACCGACGTTGCTGGACTGCGTTATCAGCGCCACACCACGTTGCCGCCGCTCACCGCCGTGCACGTCAGGCCACAGCAGCGCGCCGTCGAGATAATTGATCAAGCCGTAACAGTTCGGACCCAGGATGGGCATGGTGCCGGCCGCCGCCACGAGTTGATCCTGAAGTTCGTTGCCTTCATCACCCACCTCGCGGAATCCGGATGCGTAACACACCGCACCACCCGCCCCAATTTCCGACAGTGACCGGATGACGGGTATGGTCGCGTGCCGGTTGACTCCAACGAATGCGGCATCCGGCGACCCGGGCAGCTCCTCCGCTCTGCGCATACACGATCTGCCCAGGATCTCTTCGCGCTCGGGATGGACAGGCCAGATATCACCTGCGTAGCCCATCTGGTCACACTGCCTGACAACCGCCTCGGCAAAATGGCCGCCAAAAACCGCGATGGATCGCGGTCTCAATATTCGACGAATCGATTTCACGAACCGAGGGGTCTCAACAATTCGCGTGAAATGATATGACGCTGGATTTCGCTGGTGCCGTCCCAGATCCGCTCGACCCGGGCGTCCCGCCAGAATCGCGCGAGCGGCAGATCGTCCATGAGCCCCATGCCGCCGTGGATTTGAATCGCCTCATCCGTCACGCGAGCCAGCATCTCCGAGGCATAGACCTTCGCGCTGGCGATCTCCCGGTTCGCGTCGAGGCCCTGGTCCAACCGCCATGCGGAAGCCAGCGTCAACCAGTCCGCGGCATCGATCTCGGTGATCATGTCGGCAAGCTTGAAGGACACCCCCTGGAACCGGCCGATGGTCTGCCCGAACTGCTTGCGCTGGGACGACCAGTCCAGAGCGTAATCGAAAGCCCGACGCGCCCTGCCCACGCAGAACGCCGCGACGGAGATCCGGGTGGCATAGAGCCACTCGTTGGCGACCTCGAAACCCTGACCTTCCTCGCCCAGGACCTGTTCGTCCGGCAGGCGACAGTTGTCGAAATTGAGAATACAGTTTTGATAACCGACGTGAGACACGGAATTGTAGCCTTCGCGGATCTCGAAACCGGGTGTGTCGCGATCGACCAGGAAGCAGGTAATGCGCTTCTTCGGTCCACGGGGAGTCTTCTCCTCGCCGGTGGCGATAAACACGATGATGAAATCCGCCAGGTCGGCGTGACTTATAAAGTGTTTGGTTCCGTTGACGACCCAGTCGCCGCCGTCGCGCCGAGCGGAACACTTCATGCCGCGCACATCCGAACCCGCATCTGGCTCCGTCATGGCCAGGGCGTCAATCTTCTCTCCGTTGATTGCCGGGATCAGATACCGTTCCCGCTGCTGCGCATCGCTGGCGCACAGGATGTTCGACGGTCTTCCCCACCAGACCGACAAACCCATCGACGTCCGGCCCAGTTCCCTTTCGAGCAATGTGAAGGTCAGGTGATCCAGGCCGCCGCCACCGAACTCTTCCGGCATATTGGGCGCATAGAAACCAAGCTCGATGACCTTGCGCTGTATTTCCTTGCCAACTTCCAGCGGCAACATTCCAGACCGCTCAAGTTGGTCCTCAAGCGGGTACATCTCCTGCTCGACAAACTTGCGAACGGTATTGACGATCATTTCCTGTTCGTGGGTCAACCCGAAATGCATGGCGTCTTCCTCTGGATGTCCGGTATTGATAAAGCAGCAACGGGAGCCTGGATGATCACTGTCACGACCGCCCTGGTGAAAAATGCAAAGCTAGATTAATACAGAGTGACAGCGTACACAATCCGGGTTAAATTGACCCGAGCAAAGTTCTGATTTCCCTGTTGCCCATGAAGACACCCGGGTCAATTTTGATCATCGCCTGCGGCGCCCTCGCCCACGAAATCGCCGCTCTAAAGCGGCTCAACGGTTGGGACCACGTCGACCTGCAGTGCCTGCGTGCGGACCTCCACAACCACCCCCAGAAAATCACGGGCGCGGTCAAGGAACAGATCGACAAGGCGAGGAATAACTATGATCGCATCTACATCGGATATGCCGACTGCGGCACCGGCGGCCTTCTTGACGCCCTGCTGGAACCAGAGCAGATTGAGCGACTACCCGGTGCGCACTGCTACGAGTTCTTCGCCACCAGCCGGGTCTTCAATGAACTGTCAGACGCCGAACTGGGCACGCTGTACCTCACGGACTACCTGACCCGGCATTTCGACCGGATCATTATCAAAGGCTTCGGCCTCGATCGGCACCCGGATATCCAAACCATGATGTTCGCAAACTATAAAAAATTGGTTTACCTATCCCAGGTTCGGGATGATGCTCTCGTCGAGCAGGCCCGCAAAGCGGCGGACCGGCTGGGCCTGGAGTTCGAGCACCGCCATACGGGTTACGGAGACCTAGAGAGCAGCCTGACATCCATTGCCACTCAGACATCTACGAAAGTGGGCTAATCCCTATTGGCTCCGCGTTACTGCAAAATATTATTCTTTACGAGCGTCAACATAGAGGGAGTATGCACTATGTTTTGGCATATCAATTGCCAACTCGAGGTCTTCCGATTCACCATATTTCTGCCGGACCACTTCACTGAAGCCCGCCCGTCCAAGCGCGAATGATAGTGTTTCGAAGTCGTAGGCAAATTGGTGTTACCCGTCCTGATGAAATATATGATTCAGAATATGCATGGGGGTATATATATCGTCAGGCATGTTTTCCAGATCCCAACCCAGCAGCTTCCAATTCTCATTGTTTTCCGAGAGGTAGGCTTCTATGTAACGACGCCCATCAGGCACAATAATTCTCAACCAGCCTCCGGGTTGCAAGATGCGATATAGCTCGCGCAACAATGGTTCGACGTTGTCTCGAAAATCGATATGCTCGATAATATGCTCAGCAAAAATACGCTTACATTGATTCGTTGCAAACGGCAGAGGTTTTCGAATATCCAGGGCCAGAGTCACACCAGGCTGAGAAAATGCATCAATATTTACCCAACCTACTTTAGTGTCACCCGCTGTGCCCAAATTTAGCGATAGGTGATTTTTTTTCAAAAGCTCACGAATTCGATTTCGATATGTTGGACTAATGGCATTCATTGCCCTTTGCAGAATGCCATGTCCTTCAAAACGCAAAGTCGTAAACGTCCTGTTATTAGGCGTAACAGAGCGCAGCCACTTACCAACTTGCTGCTTGAGCGTCGGCAAACCTTAGATACCTAAGTTACAGACGCCTGGATCGTAACCGTTTATATTGCTTATCCCCTCTATATCACACGATTTTTGTTTAGATGATTGATATCGGTGGAGCTGTACCCTAATGACTCCAGGATCTGGACACTATGCTCCCCGACATCTGGGATCGGCGACACCTTTATGGTTTCACCTGCCATGTTAACAGGTGGCAACATCACACTAATCGGCCCCGCCGGTGTGTCGACCTGAATCCAGCGATTGCGCGCAGCAAGCTGTACGTGGTCAAAGAATTCCTGCACCGTGTTCATGCGACCGTATGCGATCCTCGCCGTCTCGAGCCGGTCGATCATTTCATCCAGTGATACCGCACCGAGCTCTGAATGCATAATTTTATCCAGAACCGCACGGTTTTTATTGCGAGCCTGATTACCCTTGAAGCGCTCGTCGCCGATGAGTTCAGGACGCAGCAGGACCGTGCGACAAAACTCAACCCACTCCCGTTCGTTTTGCAATCCGATAACGACAGTCTTACCACCAGCGACGGTAACCGGGCCGTATGGGGCGATGGTGGCATGATGCGCCCCGGTCCTCGCCGGCGCCGCACCGCCGTACGCGGTAAAATATGTGGGATACGACATCCACTCCGCCATGGCGTCGAACAACGACACGTCGACGATTGTGCCCTCCCCGGTTTTCGAACGCCGCAGCAGCGCCGCCAGAATCCCGCTGTAGGCGTACATGCCGGCAGCGATGTCCGCAATGGAGATGCCGGCCTTTGATGGCGTATCCTCCGTACCCGTGATGGACAGCAGCCCGGCTTCCGCCTGCACCAGAAGGTCATAGGCCTTTTTGTCCCGATACGGCCCGTCATCGCCATAGCCGGATAGGTTGCAGACGATGAGACGAGGATAGCTTTCCCTAAGCGCGTTACTGCCGAATCCCAGCCTGTCCACCGCACCGGGCGCAAGGTTCTGGATGAACACATCGGCACCGGCCAATAGTCGTCTGAGAATTTCCTTGCCCTTCGGTTTCTTGACGTCGAGGGTCAGGCTCAGCTTGGATCGGTTGAGCCACACGAAGTGGCTGGACAATCCCTTGACGGTCTTATCGTAATTGCGCGCAAAATCGCCGCTGCCGGGACGTTCGATCTTGATAACTCGAGCACCCCAGTCCGCGAGATGCCTGGACGCCAGGGGTGCGGCCACCGCCTGCTCCAATGCCACGACGGTGATGTCCTCGAGTAATGCCATCAATAGGATCGCGGCAGATTTAGAACGTGTTCGGCGACAAAGGAAAGTATGAGGTTGGTCGAAATCGGCGCGATCTGATAGAGGCGCGTCTCCCGAAACTTGCGCTCGATATCATAATCTCGGGCGAATCCATATCCACCGTGTGTCTGCAGCGCCACGTTGGCCGACTCCCAGGATGCGTCCGCGGCCAGCAGCTTGGCCATATTGGCCTCGGCACCGCTTTTCACCTCCTGATCGAACAGGTCGGCCGCCTGATAGCGCATGAGGTCCGCCGAGCGAAGATTGACGTAGGCGCGGGCAATAGGAAACTGAATTCCCTGATTCTGCCCGATCGGCCGGCCGAACACCTCGCGTTCGCCGGCGTAGGCGGATGCCCTGTCGATGAACCAGTAGCCATCGCCGATACACTCGGCGGCAATCAGCGTGCGTTCGGCGTTCATCCCATCCAGGATGTATCTGAATCCCCTGCCTTCCTCTCCTATCAGGTTTTCCCGGGGCACTTTGAGACCGCTGAAGAAAACCTGATTGGTCTCATGGTTCATCATCGTCTGGATGGGATGGACCTCGAGTTCATTGCCGACCGCTTCCCGCAGGTCTACCAGAAACACGGACAATCCCTCCGACTTTTTCTTGACCTGATCCAGCGGCGTGGTGCGGGCCAACAGCAGCATCAGATCCGAATGCTGGACACGCGAGGTCCAGACTTTCTCACCGTGGACTTCGTAATGGTCTCCTTTGAGTTCTGCTCGGGTGCGCAGTTTGGTGGTGTCAGAGCCGGTGTTCGGCTCAGTTACACCGAAGGCCTGAAGCCGCAACTGTCCGCTCGCGATTTCAGGCAGAAACTTTTTCTTTTGCTCCGGCGAGCCGTGGCGGAGTATCGTACCCATGGTATACATCTGCGCGTGGCACGCGCCCGCGTTGCCGCCACAGCGATTGATCTGCTCCAGGATGACGGAAGCCTCGGCCATACCCAGTCCGGTACCGCCGTATTCCTCAGGGATCAGTGCGGACAGCCATCCTGCGTCCGTCAGCTCTTTCACGAATGCCTCGGGATAGTCCCGGTTATCATCCAGTTCACGCCAGTACTCGTCACCAAACCGCTCACACAGATCCGAGACGGCCTCACGAAGTTCAGGATAACGATCGGTGTTCGCATTTAACATTTTTAATAATTGCCTCGCATAATTGACTCATTCGGAGGGTTCAACTGCGGGATCCGGATTCACCCGCATTGATAACCGCGGATTCGGAGAAGATCGTGCCGCCATCGAACACGGGATTGGGCAATCGCACCCCGTCCCAGTCGAGATTGGCGAACACGTTATCGGGCCATAAGTATTGAATTAAACAGATCATCTTATCAGGAATCGAAATAAGGCACATGACGCATAGTTTAACCAAGCCTCACTTGTATCGATTACTCTAATCTGTAAATCAGAAACCTGAGTATTTCACCCATCCTTATTGTGAACGAAGTGAAGCGGTCCAATATCATTTACAATCCAGGAATCTTTGGATTGCCGCGTTGCTCCGCTCCTCGCAAAGACACAATAAATAACTATCACCTGATGACTTCATAAATGAGCATTCTTCTTGAGGCTGCCATATTCTTCGGCGCGGCCATTATCGCAGTGCCCATTGCCAAGCGCTTCGGACTGGGATCGGTTCTGGGCTACCTCGCCGCCGGGATGGCGATTGGCCCCTGGGGACTGAGGCTGATCACCGATGTACAAGATATCCTGCACTTTGCGGAGCTTGGTGTCGTATTCCTGCTGTTTTTGATCGGCCTCGAACTCGAACCCAGGCGGCTGTGGGTCATGCGTCGCACCCTATTTGGGCTCGGCTTTTCACAGGTAGCCATCACCGCCGTCCCTATCGGATTTACAGCCTGGTTTTTTACGGATACGATCGCCGCCGCAATCATCATCGGCTTTACCCTTGCCCTGTCATCGACAGCGTTTGCACTACAGACCCTGAGCGAAAAGAAGCAACTGACGACCCGACACGGCCGCGCTTCATTCGGGATCCTGCTGTTTCAGGATATTGCCGTCATCCCACTGCTGGCAATTATCCCCCTGGTCGGTGGCAACGATCCTGCCGAGGCTTTTTCATGGCTGGCGCTGGGCAAGACAATCGCAATCCTCGCCGTGGTCGTGCTTGCCGGGCGATACGTTGTCCGCTACCTGTTCAAGGTCATTGCCGAGACCGAGGTACGGGAAGTCTTCACCGCATTGGCCCTTCTCATCGTCCTGGGCACCGCGATTGTTATCGAACAATCCGGATTGTCCATGGCGCTCGGCGCATTTATGGCCGGGGTCTTGCTGTCGGAGTCCGAATATCGCCATGCGATCCAGGCGGACATCGACCCGTTCAAAGGATTGTTGCTGGGCTTGTTCTTCATATCGGTGGGAATGGCGGTCAATTTTGGCCTGCTGCAAACTCATCTTCCACAAATCTTACTCACGGCAATAGGACTGATGGCCGTAAAGTTCACGATACTGCTGGTGCTCGGGCGCGCTTTCGGATTGCCGTGGAACTCCGCGACCAGCCTCGCCGCATTTCTGCCTCAGGGTGGGGAATTTGCATTCGTGATTCTGGGGCTTGCCGCCCAAACGCTCATCGTGACGGAAAAGATTGCCGATATCGTGATCCTGTCGGTGACCCTGACCATGGCGCTGACGCCGCTCCTGGTGTCTCTCGTCGAAGCGATCCAACATAAAACCCAAAGCGGCGGCGAACCCGGCTTCGATTCCATGCCGGATCACGACCCTTCGATCATTATCGCGGGTTTCGGCCGGGTGGGACAGATCGTCGCCCGCATTTTGCGCGCGAAGAAAATCGGTTTCACCGCGTTGGACAACAGCCCGGGGCACGTGGACTTCGTGAAACGCTACGGCAACAAGATCTACTACGGCGATGCGTCACGGAT
>CAMYOI010000021.1 GCA_947259955.1 uncultured Gammaproteobacteria bacterium | reverse complement strand
ACTCGCTGCGCTGAGGATTTCGAGGCGCTCGGATTCGGTGCCGATAAAACTGCCGCCTTCGCGGGGCGCGCGGCAAGTCACCACCAGTGGGCACGGTGATCGAGTTATAAGCTGCTCGAGGTCAAACTCATCCATCAGGTCGAGCCTGATCTCCGCAAGGCCAATCCAGCCTTCGAGTTTTTGCAGCTGTTCGAGCGTGGCCGTCGTATTGTCGAGTCCGAGTGCGACGGCGACGCGATTAACCGGATTCAATGCGGGCGCCCAGAATTTTGGTTCACGGAAGTATAACCTTTAGGCATTTACTTATGGGTTTCCGCCCCGCGGGTTTGTACACTAGCCCGCAATTCTCACCAGGCGGCATTGAAATTTTGCTAAGGATTTACAATGATAGATTATCCGCTTTTGACTGAAAAACAGTCTGTATCGGTAACGCCTATCCCGGGGCTGGCCGGTCCAGGTCCCGCGCCATCGCTCGGGATCCTGGTGAGAAATGCGGGCTAGCGCCTTTTCACGCGGTTCGAAAACGTTGCGTTTATCCCGGATAAAATTCGGCTTGTTGTTCGTAACGACCGGCATCCTTGTTTACTGGGTGATGCATAACGATCATTTCCTGCCCCTCAGAATCACGGTGGGATACGCGGCGCATGCCCCGAAGGGGCTCACCGCCTATATTGATACCGGTCACGGCTTCAATGAGAAAGAAACCCTGTTATTTACCGGTTCAAGATTCAGTGCCGACAGGAGAACTACCCGTGTCTGGTCGGGCCCGCCAATCCGGAACCTGCGGCTTGATCCTGGTTACCGGCCGCGGACGATTATTCTCAATTCGCTGTGCCTTGACAGCCTGTTGAGGTCTACCTGCTGGTCCGCCCAGGAACTCGCCGGCAAACTCAAGCCCGCGAACGATATCGGCGGCGCCGTGCTCCGGGACGGCGGTCTGTATATAACCCGGGACGGTCCCGATCCCTATCTGATCCACCAGGGCGGATTCGCGGAACGCTATGTGGAACATGCCCGGGTGAGAAATTGGGTCGCGGTTCCCGTGGCGTTTCTGCTGCCGGTGCTCCTGATGTTGGCATGGTCCTGGTCAGCCCCCCGCATCGTGGAACTGGGCCGCCGGTTTGGACAGGCATCGATTCGCATGACCCGGTGGCAGGGCCTGGGCGTTTTCGTATTGTTGTCGCTTATAACAACGGGTAACTGGCTGCAGCTCGATGATGCAGATATTCCAGTGTGGGCGGTTCTCCTCGTGTTCATCTTGGTGGTCGCCATCCCCGGCGCAAGTGGCGTCGAACCGAAACCCCTGAAAACTTTTTTTCACGGTATTCGGGGCGACGGCTACCCCGCTGCGGGGGCCGCAATGTTGTCGGCCGCATTCCCCGTGTTCGCGCTTCTCGCGTTGACCTGGGAACAGGAGTTTCCCTATGTCGGAGATCAGCACTTTCACCTCGATATCGATCGAGCCACTTACTATTTCGTCAGGGACCATCTTTGGGAGTTGTCGGGAGTCCTGCTGACTCTGGTTTTTTGCATGCTGCTGGGCTGGGTGCGCATCTGGCTTCTTGCTGTCTGTATATTCTTTATCGCGTGGTCCTACACCGAAGTCGCGCCACACTATCTTGTGCGCTATCCGGGTGCCGGGCGATTCCTTGTAGCGCCGTTTTTCCACTTGGCCGAAAATCACGGATGGAATTCGATGCTCAATGCGGCGCGCCTTGCCAACGCCTTCGGTATTCTGGCCTGGCTCCTCGTGCTGAGACCGCTGATCGTCAGACGCTGGCCCGACTGGTCCATAGCCCCGGTCGCTGCGGCGTTCTTCTTTCAGGCTGAGGTCGCGTACTACTTCACGTCGTCTTATCTCGAACCCTGGTCATTGATATTCGTATTGCTCGCGATCGAGCACCACATGCGCTTCGGTGAAGAGCCGGCCCGGACAGGCACAGCGATGCTGATGATCGGGTTCGCCGCCGTCATCAAGGAGGCCGCAATCTTCATGCTGCCCATAATCTGGCTTTCCGGCAGGCCATGGCGATATGGGCCTCGCCATGTATTGAGCACTATCGTCACCGGCGTCGCGGCTGCGGTGCCTTTCCTCGTCTACTATGCGATCCGCTCACATGCCGGTGAGCGTCCGTTTAGAATGGTTGGGCTTGATCAGTTCATCACTATCGACAAGCTGGTCGAAACCTATTATCAATTGGATTTTCACTACGGTTGGGGCGGCCTGCTGCTGTCCACCGCCCTGCTGTCGTGGCTGGTATTCAACCTGTTCGGCGGAACCCGGAGGGCGAGCGCGTTGATGCTGCTGGGCGGCATCTTGTTCTACCTAGCGTATAACTACCTGGAGGCAACCTCCCTCGGCTATGCGGGCTATACCAGATACTATCTGTTCCCGTATCTGCTCCTGTGTGCCGGATTGTTGTTTCTGCAGCGGCGCAACAAGCGGCATCGCGGCTCCGTGATTGCCGCCACAGCGGTTGCGGTATCGATCGTGCTCAATGCCCAGGTGTTGTTTCCTTACTATGCAAAGACCCGGCAGAACGATGCGGTACGAAATTTCACGGAACATTACGACGCCCCGGTATTCATGCCGATCAGGACGCTGGTCGACAAAGCGGCAATCTCTGGAGCGCTGAGAGAAAATGAGCGCATTACCATTAACAATCCCCTGGCTTGGGGAATGCCGTCGATCGGTCTCAACTACCCCGACCTGAGCCGCCGCTACAAGCTCGTGGTCGAGGAAAACGTGGACTGTGTATGCCGCCCGGAGAAAAGTGTAATATTGCAGCCGTTCGTATTCATGGGCGGGCTCAATTCTCATCTGCGGCTTCCGGAAACGAGAAGAGCCCGTCAGCAATTTCCGAAGAAACGCTTCTATAGCATCTGGGTAGATCGCAACAACCAGAGATCCGCTTGTTTGAAATCCATGGGTGCGAGTTGTAGTTCTGTTTTCGAGGTAAGAGAGCAATCGGAACTCGTCGGGATTCTGGGGGTTCTTTAAATACCAGACGCCGTCTAACCCGTATCTCCCGCCACGCGGTGATCTTTGTCAGGGGAAACATTTCCGGTCGATGAAAGAGTACAAGTATGTAATCCTGGGGGCCGGGCCCACAGGACTCGCTTTTGCGCACACCCTGAATACGCTCGGCGAAAATTCCTTTGTGGTGCTCGAAGCGAACGCCACCGCGGGCGGTCTGTGTAGAAGCCGGGATGTGGATGGTTCCCCGCTGGACATCGGCGGCGGCCACTTTCTGGACGTCAAGCAACAGCCAGTACTGGACCTGCTGTTTCGATTCCTGCCCCGCGCCGACTGGCAGGAGCATCGGCGCATATCGACGATCAGGATTCGCGGAGCGGAGATCGGTTATCCCATCGAATCGAATCTGTGGCAGCTTGGCGTCGACGATCGTCTGGACTTCTTGGAATCGGTCGCGCAGGCCGGGTGCGTGCGTGGAGAATCGATGCCGGAGTCTTTTGAGAAGTGGATCAGCTGGAAGCTGGGGGAGCGCATTGCAGAAGAGTACATGCTGCCGTACAACCGGAAAATCTGGTCCATTGATCTCAATGCGCTCGGGACATACTGGCTGCACAAACTGCCGGATGTGTCCTTCCGGCAGACGCTGAAGAGCTGCCTGGACAGCAGCGCCCACGGCACCATCCCGGCGCACGGAGTTTTTCTGTATCCAAAGAATTTTGGTTACGGTGAAGTGTGGAAACGAATGGGCGATGCCTTGCAGAACAGGCTGCTACTTTCGACGCCGGTGAACAAAATCGATCTGCCTACGATGACGGTGAATGATAATCTCCGCGCCGGCACGATCATCAGCAGCATCCCGTGGACGGTATGGCCCAGGATTGCGGGAATCCCGGCACCGGTCCGGTCACAGATCGAACGCCTTGAGTACGCGTCCATAGACATCGACTACCGAGAGCAGACCCTGGCGACGACAGCGCACTGGGTTTATGACCCTGACGAGTCGGTACCTTATCACCGCATACTTTGCCGGAATAATTTCAGCGGCGGAAGTCGCGGCTATTGGACGGAAACCAACAGTAAAAGGGCGGACGCCGAGGCGGGCTTTCGCTACAGGAACGAGTACGCTTATCCGATCAATACGACGGCGAAGCCGGATGCCATCAATCGCGTGCTCGAATGGGCCGGTCATCACCAGATCACCGGACTCGGCCGCTGGGGAACCTGGGAGCACATGAATTCGGATGTTGCGGTGGCGCAGGCTATCGAGGCGGCAGAGCGGGCCGTGCAAGGGGGCCCGCCGGGATGAGGCTTTCGTTGTGTCTGCTCGTGTCGAACGAGCTGGAGGGTTGCAAGATGGATGTGCCCAATCTGCCCCTGGAAGACTTTGAGGAGGTGTATGCCGTCGACCCGGGAAGCACCGACGGGACCATCGACTATCTGGAGTCACGCGGAATACGCGTGCACCGGCAGACGAAGCCGGGATTGAATGCGGCATACATCGACGCCGTGAGGCTGTCCAGTTGCGATGCGGTTGTGGTGTTTTTCCCCAAGGGTACTCTGCCGGTCGAGGACGTCCTGAAGTTCAGGCCGCTGCTGGAGCAGGATTACGACCTGGTGATTGCGAGCCGGAACGTCGCGGGCGGCAAGAACGAGGAAGACGGAAAGTTCTTGAAGCCGAGAAAATGGTCTGTACTCATGCTGGCCTACCTGGCGGCATTGTTGTGGCGTCGTGAAGGATATCTGGTACGTGACGTTTTGCATGGCGTAAAGGGGTTCAGCGTAATCGGCTTCAAGCGAATAGATCCCTTGGATACCGGCCTCTCCATCGATCTGGAGATGGTGATTCGGTCATACAAGTTCAGGCTCAAACGGACGGAGTTTCCCACCACGGAACATCCGCGATCCTGGGGTACGACTCATTTCAAATTCCTCCCCACCGGGATGAAGCTGGTGAAGTATCTCTGGCTCGAGATGTGGCGTAAGAATTAGCCTGTACGCTGCACCCACACGGTAACCGGAGTTTCTTGTGTCAACTGGTTGGCGTAGAGGGTCAACGCATTGCCGTCGTCACTACAAATTCTTCTAATAACCCCATTTTCCAGCAAGTCGTATTAATTCGAGAACCGCTCTACCGCCGCCTCTCCTTCGCTGCGGCACCATCCTCGAAACCCACCCAGTCCCCGGTTGTCCCATTCCCATTCCACCATTGTCAGGGCCCGGTTTTGCGCATCTTGACGGCGCCGGGCAGTGATCTTGTCACGCTCCATAAGTTCCCTGAGCTGCCTGTTGAATCCATTTGATACCGCATCGGTGGACAATCCGCAGTATCCGATAACCCCCATATCATAAAAGATCTGTTCCAGCTCTGTTTGCGGCTTGGGGCCGGCCGCACTGCCGCTGTTGAAACACGCGAGTGCAACAAACAGGCAACCGGCTTTGAAGAAATTTATTTGCCAAACCATTAAGCCTCGCTCAGGCTTGAACCCAGTACTGGACAGGCGGATGATAACCAAACCAGCCCCGGGCGGCCAATGCATTTTGTTGTCGCGCTGCCCAATGGGATGTGGGTGGCGCCGTCCGGGTACCGCGCCTGGAGCTTATCGCCAAGTTCACCCTACCGGGTTAGTTTCATGCGTTTAGCCGCCCTGTGAATGCTCATGTTAAGATGACACGACACCACCCCCAAATTTCTAAAATTTTGGAGTTAGTTGATGAAGAACCTGCTTGTGAGTATGTTGCTGATCAGCGCGTTTGTCATAGTCAATTCAACGATTGCCGACACCAAGGACGTAGAACGATCACGACAACTCGTGGAGGATGCAACCGTAACCGCCAAGATGTTTACGGACGATCCAAATATGTCCTTCCTTCACGCCAACCTGGCCAAAGCCGAGGGCGTGCTGATCATTCCGAAGCACGGCAGGGCCGCACTGATCGTGGGAGGCGCCGGAGGCAGCGGTGTGCTGCTGAAGAGGCGGAGTGGCAACCAGTGGAGCTATCCCGCGTTTTATACTATGGGGTCAGGCAGTATCGGGTTACAGGCCGGGGGCGGCGTGTCGGAGATTGTCTTGATGGTCATGACCAAGCGAGGAATGGACAGTCTTCTGGACTCATCGTTCAAACTGGGGCTGGATACCAGTGTCGCCGCGGGGCCGATTGGAATCGGGGCTAAAGCCCAAACCGCGGACATTCAGGCCTTCGCACGAACCAAAGGAATGTTCGCCGGCGTTAGCGTCGACGGCTCCGTGATAAAGGTGCGTGAGGACTACAATTCCGCTTACTACAGCAGAGACATCCCCACCGCTGAGATAATCGATTCGAACGAAATATCCAATCCACATGCGGAACGGTTACGTACCGCCGTTGCCGTAATGGCGCAGGTCGGTGCGAATAACTGATGCTGATTTTAGGGTCAGCGTAATAATTCAGACCAGGCGCCCCAAGTATTATTGGTTTTCGGGCCACGCTTTTGGTGTCGAACTCGCCTGCCTGTCGATTCCGCAACCCCATCTTTGGAAATCTCATTCCCCAACACCAACCCTTTGTTCGTCGCCGTACGAATATCATTGATCACCCTGTCGCCCGTAATAGCTTCAAACAAACTTCGATAGCGTGACTCCCGCACTGACCACAAAGGTGTCGTCTCAATTTGACGGAATCCGTCACGGGAAAGATCGTGATATTGTGTAAAAAATCCAGGAATAGTGGCATGTCGAACTCACAACCAAATATTCTCTTGATCATGGTCGATCAACTGGCGCCGCAGTTCTTGCCTGCGTACGGGCATCCTGTGGTCCATTCCCCGCACATCGATGATATCTGTGAACGCGGCGTTGTTTTCGATGCCGCGTATACGAATTTCCCGCTTTGCGCGCCGAGCCGGTACTCGATGATGACGGGTTGCCTGCCTTCAAACATCGGCGCCTGGGACAATGCGGCCGAGCTGTCCTCCGAGATTCCTTCGTTTGCGCACTACTTGAGCGCCCTGGGTTACCACACCTGTTTATCGGGAAAGATGCATTTCTGCGGGCCGGACCAGATGCACGGTTTCGATATGCGATTGACCACGGATGTATATCCCGCGGATTTCACTTGGACCCCTAGCTGGGATGAGCCGGAAAAAGTTCACGAATGGTTCCACACCATGGATGTGGTCAGAGAGGCGGGTACCTGCATCAGATCCAATAACCTCGACTACGATGACGAGGTCACATTCCAGGCAAGGCGGTATCTGTACGACAGGGCCAGGGACAACGACGGCAGTCCTTTTTGCCTGCTGGTATCGTATATTCATCCGCACGATCCCTACATTACCCGGCCCCGTTACTGGCAGCTCTATGACGGCGACGCCATCGATTTGCCGCAGGTCGGGGCGTCTGACGTTCCCGTGGACGCCCATTCCGCCAGAATCCGCGACCTGATCGGCATCGACCGCGCCGAAATCTCCGATCAGCAGGTAGTCAATGCCAGGCGCGCGTACTTCGGGTCGATATCCTATGTCGACGAAAAGATCGGTGAGGTCATGGAGGCGCTCGGGGAAAGCGGGTTTGCAGACGACACCGTTGTCGTCTTTACCGCCGATCACGGCGATATGCTCGGCGAACGGGGGCTATGGTTCAAGATGTCGTGGTTCGAGCACTCGTCTCGAGTTCCGCTCGTGGTCTGTTCACCGTCCAGTTTTTCACCGGGACGATCGGCAGGCGCGGTTTCTCTGGTCGACTTGTTACCCACAATGGTGGAACTGGCAACAGACGGAAAAGGCTTCGAATACCACTGTACTATGGACGGCCGCTCGCTGCTGCCGCAGTTGTCAGGTTCGCGCGGCCACGATGAAGTCATCGGGCAGTATCTTGCCGAGCTCGCGGTTGAGCCCATTTTCATGGTTCGCAAGGGGGCCAAAAAGTTTGTGCTCAGTGACGGAGATGCACCGATGTGTTTCGATTTGCATGCTGATCCCCGTGAACTGAACAACATAGCGACCGGACCGGCAGGTGGTGGTAACGTCGATGCGATATGGGAACAGATTCGGTCACGCTGGGACGTCGAGGGGATCAGGGCCCGCATTCTGGAGAGCCAACGCCGGCGGCGCGCCGTGATCCCGTCTCTGGTAAAGCAAACCGTATCCTGGGACTATGAACCTCGCACCGATGCGACCAGGTCCTACATCCGAAACAATCTGGAGCTGTATGAAATCGAACGCCGTTCGAGGTTCCCGCAGCCCTAACCCGCATGTTTTGAACGGGCGACCGTCCTGTCGCCAAACAGGAGATTAGGTCATGAATCCAATCGAGTCGATGCTGCACCTGATCGGCAACACGCCGATGCTCAGGATAACCGGCTTCGATACCGGTCCATGCGAGCTATTCATGAAACTCGAGAACCGGAATCCCGGCGGCTCGATAAGCGATCGTGGCGCCAGGGCAATGATCGAAGCGGCGGAGTCCGAAGGATGGATCTCGCCCGGTGACACCCTTATAGAAGCAACTACGGGAAATACCGGTGTGGGTCTGGCGCTGGTCGCCGCCCGGAAGGGCTATGCGCTCGTCCTGGTCGTGCCGGAGAGCGTGAATCCGGACAAGGTGCTCCAACTCAGGGCGATGGGCGCGGAAGTGCGCCTGGCCAGATCCGATGTCGATCTCGACCATCCGGCACACTACGTGAGCACCGCCAGGCGACTGGCGAACGAACTGCCGGGGAGCCGCTACTTGGACCAGCAAGCCAATCCTGCCAACGCGCGCGCACATGAGGAGGGTACGGCTCCGGAAATGTGGGAACAGATGCAACGGGATATGGATGCTTTCGTTTGCGGCGCGGGCTCCGGAGCGACTATCAGCGGATGCGCCCGTTTTTTCCGAAAGGTGAATGCCGCCGTCGAAATCGTTCTGGCCGATCCGGAAGGCTCCGTATACGCGTCCGCGGTTGAAGGCGCCGGCCACGGTCCTGGACCGGGCTCTTCGCTGGTTGAGGATATCGGAGGTCGTTCGGTTCCCCGGAACCTCGACCTGGGCCTGATCAATTCGACGTACACCGTATCCGACGTTGAGGCGTCCACGGCATTACGGCAACTGCTGATGCTCGAGGGAATACTCGGCGGAATATCAACGGGCGTCCATCTCGCCGCCGCGTTGGAGTATTGCAGGATGCAATCTACGCCAAAACGGGTTGTGTCCCTGGTTTGCGACAGCGGTTACAGGGTTTTGTCCACCGCCTATGACGAGTCGTGGCTGCTCGACCGGGGCCTTGTTCCGCGCAAGGCCCATGGTGACCTGAGAGACCTTATAACGCACCCCACGGACGACGGCGGGGTAGTGAGCGTATCTCCGGAAGACACATTATTGAGCGCGTATACACGGATCCGAATGTTCGATGTGTCACAATTGCCGGTGCTGGAGGGCGGGCGCATCGTCGGGTTAATTGACGAATCCGATCTGTTGCTGGCGGTATACGATAACCGTAAATATTTCGACTATCCCGTACGGGATTTCATGATTACGCGCCTCGAAAAGGTCGATCCGAATGCCTCCATTTCGTCGCTGCTGCCCGTGTTCCGGGGCGACCACGTGGCGATTATTGCGGATGACTCGAGTTTCTATGGATTGATCACGCAAGTGGATCTGATTGACCACCTGCGGAAGACGATGCAGGACACCAGTGACACGGATCAGGACCTAAATCATGCTTGATGTAGAATTTTGCCGCCGGCAGTTTCCTTGTTTTTGCCATGAACAGACCGCGAAATGGGCGTTCTTTGAAAACGCGGGCGGGTCTTACGCACCTGCAACTGTCAGCGACTGGCTGCACCGGTGCTTCACCGAATACAAGGTTCAACCCTATGGTTATTCGGCCATGTCTATCCGGCTGGGTGAGGAAATGGATATGGCCTATCGTAGAGTTGCCGGACTGATCAATGCCCGGGAGGACGAGGTAACACTCGGGCCGTCAACCACGATGAACGTTTACGTACTGGCGCAGGCGATGAGGGAACTGTTGAAAGAAGGTGACGAGATCATCGTGACCAATCAGGACCACGAGGCCAATATTGGTGCCTGGAGGCGTCTCGAGCACGGCGGGGTACGGATCAGACAGTGGGACATCGACCCTGGGTCGGGCGAACTCGATATCGGGGATCTGGAACAAATCGTTTCGGATAAGACCAGGCTGGTATGTTTCAGCCTTTGCTCGAATATCGTCGGGACCATGAATGACTGCCGTGCGGTCAGCAAAATCGCCCACGAAGTTGGCGCGCTTGTTGTCGCCGATGGTGTTTCATACGCACCGCACCGCGTGATAGATGTGGCAGAACTCGGTGCCGATTTCATCCTTTTCAGCACCTACAAAACATTTGGCACGCATCAGGGCGTGCTTTGGGGCAATGCTGAAGCGCTGTCGCGCCTGCCCGGGCAGAGCCACTATTTCAATGAACAGGCGCCGCGATATCGTATGAATCCGTCGGGTCCGCAGCACGCACAGATTGCGGCGCTGAACGGCGTGATCGACTACTTCGACGCGGTTTACGACCATCATTTCCCTGAGCGGAAACCGGAATTGCATAAACGCGCCAGTGATGTGTGCGATCTATTCACCGTCCACGAGACCGCGCTTGCCAACAAACTGCTGGATTATCTCCGCAACAATCCTGAGGTCCACCTGATCGGAAAGGACCATGCCTCCGCCAGAGACCGCGCGGCCACCATATCCTTCTACACTCCAAATACACCCGTTTCCGATGTGGCCGAGTACCTGGCCAAATACCACGTGGCTGTGGGTTGCGGGAATTTCTATGCGCTGCGCTGCGTGGAAGCACTGGGGATTCCCGGAAACCCCGGTGTAATCCGGGTCAGCATGGTCCACTACAACACAGAACAGGAAGTGGACAGGCTGCTGGAAGGCCTTGACGAGATCATCTGAGGAAAACGGTGTGTCCTAGCGCTGCGTCGTATCACAAGCTGAATTCGACCACGGGAGAATACACATCACGTGGAATGGGGTTGAGGTAATTCCTCCGGCTGGCTAGACTAGGCATTCAGAGGTTTGACAAGAGCCATATTGAGACCCTTAATCGCCGCCATCCACAGTGTAAGCTTCAGCTTCACCGACCGATAGTCAATGGTCGTTTCCTGCCATTTGTGTTAAGAAAACTATTCATCCAGACTTTCGGTTGCCAGATGAACGAGTACGACTCGTCGCGTATGGCGGACCATCTGCTGGAATCGCATGGGCTGGTTCGCACCGATGACGCACTGCAGGCGGATGTCCTGCTGTTGAATACCTGCTCGGTGCGGGAAAAAGCCCAAGAGAAGGTATTTTCCCAGCTCGGCCGCTGGCGGGAACTGAAGGAGTCGAACCCCGCTGTCATCATAGGCGTTGGCGGCTGCGTTGCCAGCCAGGAAGGCGAAGGGATCCTCGAACGTGCACCCTACGTTGATCTCGTCTTCGGACCGCAAACCCTGCATCGATTGCCGGAACTCATTAGCGGGGTGGAACGGACGCGCAAGCCTGCCGTAGATATCGATTTTCCGGAAATCGAGAAGTTCGACCGGCTTCCAACCCCCAGGGCCGGCTCGGTCACGTCATTCGTTTCGATCATGGAAGGCTGCAGCAAATACTGTACATTCTGCGTGGTGCCCTATACGCGCGGGGAGGAATTCAGCCGGGGCTTCGACGATGTCATATCGGAAGTGGTGGATCTCACCGAGCAGGGCGTTCGAGAAGTCACCCTTCTGGGACAGAACGTCAACGGCTATCGCGGCCGGATGGTTGACGGATGCGAAGCCGATCTGGCGCTCATGATCCGTTATATCGCGGAAATCGATGGGATCGACCGGATCAGGTTTACCACGTCGCATCCTCTGGAATTCAGTGAGCATCTCGTTGAAGTCTATGGAGATGTCCCCAAGCTGGTCGGCCATTTACATCTGCCGGTACAAAGCGGTTCGAATCGTATACTGGAATTGATGAAACGGCGCTATACCGCGGACTATTACAGGAACCTGGTGCGGCGATTGCGGCAGCAGCGGCCGCAGTTGAGCCTGTCGTCGGATTTCATAGTTGGCTTCCCAGGCGAGACCGATGCCGATTTCGGGTCAACCATGGCGCTCATCGAGGACATCGGTTTCGATCAGTCTTACAGCTTCATTTACAGCGCACGACCCGGTACACCCGCATCCGATCTGCCCGATACGGTTCCCGTTGAGGTGAAACAGGACAGATTGCGTATGCTGCAGAGTGCGATCAACCAGTCCTCCAGGCGGATAAGCGAGAACATGGTAGGCAGAGTGGAAACCGTTCTCATCGACCGGCACTCGAAAAAAGACGTCCGGCAGCTTTCAGGCAGAACGGAAAACAATCGCGTGGTGAATTTCGACGGCCCTTCCCGATTGATCGGTTACTTTGCCGACGTGACGATTACCGAAGCGCTGCCGAACTCTCTCCGCGGCCGACTCGAAGCGATTTCGAACCTACGGGATGCTGAGGTGCGCCTCGACTCTTGACCTCGAAAACGACGACACCGCTGACCTTTTCGCTGGAGCCCCCCGACAACCAGCGTCTGGCGGCACTTTGCGGTCAGCTCGACCATAACCTGAAGAAGATTGCATCTTACTTCGACGTCGATATTACGAGCCGCGGACCCCTGTTCAGCATCAGCGGGCCGGAGAAATCTGCCGAGCAGGCCAGACTCAGCCTCAACGAACTCTATGCCCAGACCAAAGAACAGGACTCGTTGAACGATGAAACGGTTTACCGGATTTTGCGCAGTGTCTCGAATGGCGAGGAAACGGAGGGCGGGCTCAAGATTCGTACGCCCAATAAACAGGTCAAACCCCGGTCGCGGCGCCAGCATCACTACGTCAGGGATATCCTGACCACGGATGTTGTATTCGGCGTTGGCCCCGCGGGAACCGGCAAAACCTACCTGGCTGTCGCGTGTGCCGTACAGGCGCTGATCTCCGATGAGGTTGATCGCATCGTACTGGTTCGGCCGGCGGTAGAGGCGGGTGAGCGCCTTGGTTTTCTGCCCGGGGATATCGGCCAGAAAGTCGATCCGTATCTGAGGCCTCTGTATGACGCATTGTATGAACTGCTGGGTTTCGAGCGGGTCGCCCGTCTGCTGGAACGCAACGTCATAGAACTGGCACCGCTGGCGTATATGCGCGGCCGCACCCTGGCCAACGCGTTCGTCATCCTGGACGAGGCCCAGAATACCACGACCCAGCAAATGAAGATGTTTCTGACCAGAATGGGTTTTGGTTCTAAATCCGTGATTACAGGGGACATTACCCAGACCGACCTTCCAAGTGATACGGTCTCCGGATTGCGCCATGCCATCGAAACCCTTGACCGGGTAGATGGCATTTCGGTGACACATTTTACCCCTCAGGATGTAGTGCGCCATCCCCTGGTACAGAGAATTGTCGAAGCCTACGACGCCGATTTCAAAAAATGCTGACCACAGATATCCAGCAATGCAGCTCTTGCGAGCGCATCCCCGGGCCGGGGACCATGTCTCGGTGGGCCGACGAGGCCTTTTCCTCGGTGTCCGGCGAAGATGCGGAGGTGACCATTCGAATTGTCGATCGGAACGAGGGCGCCGTGTTGAACCAAAAGTACAGAAACGTGCGTCGGGCTACCAATGTCCTGTCATTCGATTACGCGAATGACCCTCATTCACCCCCGGGCGTGCTGGGGGACGTCGTGATATGCGCCGCGGTGGTCGATGAGGAGGCATCAGCCCAGCAAAAGGATGTCGATGCACATTGGGCGCACATGGTGGTGCATGGCATCCTGCACCTTTGCGGTTACGATCACACAGAGGAAGAAGCGGCACAGACCATGGAGAAACTGGAAACGGAAATTCTTTCCCGGCTTGGTTTTCCCGCGCCATACGCTTGAAGGATCGGGACGAAATGGAAAAACCAGCGTCCGAATCAAATCAGGACTATTGGCACCAGCTGCGGGGCAGGCTGAGTACGCTGTTGGGACCTCGACCCTGCTCACACGAAGAACTCATGGGCGTCATGCAGGAGGCGCAGCAGCAGGGCCTGCTCGACCTGGACGTGCTCGATACCATTCATCGGCTTCTACAGGTATCCGAATTGAGGGTCAGGGACGTGATGATACCCCGCTCCAAGATGGTGGTCGTGGAGAAAGACCAGCAGCCGGAAGCGTTCCTGCCGATTCTGATCGAGACTGCCCATTCCCGTTTCCCGGTGATCGATGATGGCGACCGGGACAAAATCATGGGGATCCTTCTCGCCAAGGATACGCTGCACTATTTCTTCGAGGGCAGCAAGAGTGAGTTCAATTTGCGTGACGTGCTGCGCCCGGCGGTTTTCATTCCGGAAAGCAAAAGGCTGAATGTATTGCTCGCCGAATTCCGGGCCAGCCGCAACCACATGGCAATCGTGGTGGACGAATACGGCGGAGTGGCCGGGCTGATCACCATAGAGGATGTGCTGGAACAGATCGTTGGTGATATCGAAGATGAGCACGATTTCGATGAGGAAGACGATATGCTTCTGCCGCGCGGAGAGAACGAGTTCGTAGCCAAGGCCCTGTTTCCACTCGAGGAGTTCAACGACATTTTCGATACGGACTTTGACATCGAAAAGAACGACACCATAGGCGGGCTGGTGGTGAAGAGTTTCGGCCACATTCCCAGGAGGGGAGAATCCGTCATGGTGGATTCGATCCGATTCGAGATCTTGAACGCGGACAGCCGCCGTGTGCATCTCATCAGGGTAACCAAGACCGGGCCGATCGGGCAGGCGTGAAGCGCTCCGCTTTGCTCACGTTCCTCGTTGCGCTGGGGGCCGGGGCCGTCACGGTGTTGTCGTTTGGACCATTCAACCAGTTCTGGATCGGTATCGTCGGCCCCGCGGTTCTGTTTTATCTGTGGCTTGGCGAGTCGCCGCGTACCGCTTTTCTCACCGGCCTCGCTTTCGGCGTGGGGTTGTTCGGTCTCGGCGTGTCGTGGACTTATGTCAGTATGAATGTGTACGGTAATATGCCGGCGCCACTTGCCGGACTGGCGGTAACGCTGTTCATTTTGCTTCTGGCGTTGTTTCCCGCCGCAGTCGGAATCATGCAAGGACTTTCCGGACCGCCTAGCGCGGTCAAGGCCACATTGGTCATTCCGGCGTACTGGACGCTGGTCGAGTGGGTCCGCGGATGGGTGCTTACCGGTTTTCCCTGGTTGAGCCTCGGCTATGGCCAGGTCGACAGCTTCCTGTCGGGCCTGGCCCCATGGCTCGGGGTGTTCGGCGTCAGCTTGTTCAGCGCGATTTGTTCCGGCCTCCTGGTTGCCGTTTTCACCAGCGACGGCCTCACGCGACGCGCACTTTTTGTCGGGATCTTCATATTGATCTGGGCGGCCGCCTGGAATGCGGGCCAGTTCTCATCGGTGCGGGCAGCGGGTGAACCGATCAAGGTGGCAATCGTCCAGGGCAACGTGCCGCTCGAGAGAAAATGGCAACCCGCCCAGCAGGAAGCCATATTGAACATGTATCTGGAACTCAGTGCACGGCAGACCGATCGTGACCTGATCGTCTGGCCGGAGGCGGCGCTGCCGTTCTATCTGGATCAGCTGCCGAAGGAATTCTGGCAGCAACTGGATCTTCACCCGGCTGACTTCGTTACCGGCATCCTCGAAAGGCGACAAGACAGCGGAGTGGAAAAGAACTACAACGGCGTTCTTGCCGTAACGGGTGAACGCGCGATGTATCGCAAGGAGCATCTGGTTCCCTTTGGTGAATACTTGCCCCTGCCTTTCCTGTTCGCATGGGTCATCGACCATCTCGGGATCCCGATGTCCGATTTTAGTGGATGGAAGCAATCCCAGGAAGAGTTGACCATTGCGGGGGTTCGTGCGGCCGTCAGCATATGCTATGAGGACGCGTTTCAGGATCAGATTCGAGGGTCCCTGGGCGATGCCGTATTGATGATCAATGTCAGCGAGGATTCATGGTTTGGGGATTCGCTGGCGCCCCACCAGAGGCTGGATATGGCGAGGATGCGCTCACTCGAGAATGGCCGCCCGATGATTCGGGCAGGCAACTCGGGTATTTCCGCGATAATCGATCACCACGGCAATGTTGTCGCCCGAACACCGCAGTTCGAGCGGACCGTGCTGCGGGCTGAGGTGCAACCCACACGGGGAATCAACCCCTTCGTTCTGTTTGGTTCCTGGCCCGTCGTCATACTGGGCGCAGTCATCGTGTTGATTTCACTGCTGGCGCGTAACCGTTGACTACGGGTTATGGACTTCGTTGATTCTATTTCGTGTCGTAAATGCGATAACCTGCATCTGCCAGGCCCGGCAGCGGGGGCATGGGACAACATCTGGTGTGTTCACTGGAAAGTGTCTGCAAAGCGAGTGCCGAGTGTGCACGGTCTCTCCAACGCCTCGATTTGGTGTTCCGATCGGACAACGGCTGAATTAAAATACTTTCCGTATCCATGATCAACGCAGTATCGTGAACGAAAGTACGCAGGAGGTTTCGCTTCTATTAGCCGACATCAGCGGCAGTACTCCATTGTACGAGGAAATCGGGGACTCCAGCGCATTCAATTTGGTTGGAGCTTGCTTGGATGGTTTGAAGGAAGTGTTGCTCGCACACGACGGCGTGTTCATTAGCTCCAAAGGCGACGACGTTCTGGGCACTTTTGCGAATGCATCGAATGCTCTTAAGACTGCGCGCGCAATGTTGTTGCAACAGGCTGACTCGCCGCTGGATATTCATGTTGGTATACATTCGGGACATATAATAAATTTTCGAGGAGATGTTTACGGTGACACGGTCAACATGGCAGCCCGTCTTGCGTCTCTGGCCAAATCCGGTGAAATCCTTGCCAGCGGTAGTTTCGTTGAC